>NZ_JBMIOP010000050.1:0-23838 GCF_049197365.1 Mycobacterium sp. THU-M104 | reverse complement strand
TCGCCGTCCTACTTCGCCGTCTCCTGCGGAGGCGCCCCCGCTGTCGATCATCAAGCAATACATCGACGGCCAAGCCCGACCACTCTGAACGCCGGGCTACTCCCGCCGACACACGGGATGGGCTCACCCCGCCATAAATGGCGAGGCTTGCGCCCAAGATGCATGTCAACCGCCCTGGGTGGAGGGGTCCACAACGCCGGCTCCGGGCACCGGTCACGGGGTCGAACAACTTTGGTCCCCGCGCCGCGGGACCTTCGACCGGCGCCCGCGGCGCACCCGCCGGTTAGCATCGGAGGCGCAGCCGCGTCGACGAAGGGGCCGCGCTGATGAAAGGCCCGCACCGATGAAGGGAATGGCCGATGTCCATGATCGACGATGGGGTCACCGTCCTGCCGGAGAGCGAATGCTGGAACCTGCTGGCGGGTGTGACGCTGGGGCGACTGGTGACCAGCGTCGGCGGCCAACCCGAGATCTTCCCGGTGAATTACGCTGTGCAGCGCCGCAGCGTGCTGTTCCGCACCGCCGAGGGCACCAAGTTGGTCAGCACCGCGATCAACCATGACGTGCTGTTCGAGGTCGACGACCACGACGTCGCCGAGGGCTGGAGCGTGATCGTGCGGGGCACCGCCCGCTCGCTTCACACCGCCGAGGAGATCGAGGACGCCGAGCGAGCCCAGGTGCTGCCGTGGACGACATCGGAGAAATCGCACTATGTGCGGGTGATTCCACGGCAGGTCACCGGTCGCCGCTTCCGGTTCGGCGGCCAGCTGCAGCAGGATTCGGTCCGCGCCTGAGCCGGCGGGGGCGCGGCAGGAACTCCAGCGACAGCAGCACGATCAGCGCGGCCGGGATGTCACGCCCGCACAGCACCACGTAGCGCCGTTCCCCCACCGCGTGAAACTTGCACAGGTAGCGGTAGAGGGACTCCAGGCGGATCAGGGGATCCAGCAGATGGATCAGCCGGTAGGCGACACGCTGCGCCAGGCTCGGGTGGGCAGCGTCGAAGATCTCGGGAAATGACGCGAAAGCCAGCGACAGCCGCTGGGCACCAGATGACTGCGCCGCGAGGATCATCTCGACGCTGAGCCGTTCGTCGACCCCGTTGGGGGCGTCGGGGCGCCGAAACGGCACATCGAGGGAGATTTCGGACCCGTGCCCGGCGGTGGCGTAGCGATGGAAGGCCACCACCCGGTCCCCGCGGTCGCGGGCGATGGCCAGCCTGATCCCGGGGAAACGACCCTGCAGGGCCCCGTCGAGATTCATGCAGAAGCCGCGTTCGGTGCGTGCCGCGCGGTGCGCGGCATACAGCACCTCGGTGAGCTGGGCGGTCAGCGGACCGTCGAGGCGCTGCTCGTCGACGATCTCGACGCTGACCCCGCAGTTACGGGTGCGCTGCACCGCTTGGCGCAGGTTGCGGAACCGGCGTCCCCGCAGGCTGAACCGGGCGACGTCGACGACGACGTCGTGGCCGATCGGCACGGACAGCACCGGCGAGCGCACCGCCCCGCCGCGCCACAGCCCCAGCCGCCGCCCGCCCGCGGCCAGCACGATGATCCGCCAGCCCCGCTCGCGGCACATGCGGACGAAATCGTCCACCAGGTCGTCGAAACGGGCCACATCGCCGATCGGGTCGCCGCTGACCACGGCCAATCCGAGCCGGGCACGGTAGGCGATCGCCGCGGACCCCTCGGCGTTGAAGAAATAGCTCTTGCTCGAGTGCATCGCGAAGGGCGCCAGCGCATCCGCGTGCGTGGCGTCGACCAGCGCCCAGACCTGCGCCAGCAGGTCGGGTTGCGGCCGGCTCGCGGTGGGCCACACGAGCACCGCCCCGGCGCCGGCAACCATGAGGTTGCCGGGCAGGGCGAACGACAGGAAGTGCGCGCACAGCCCGCCGGCCACCGCGCCGGCCGCCGCCCAGGCATGCCCGGCGGTGACCGGCCGCCCCAGAAAGATGCCCCGCGCGATCAGCGCGACCGCGGCGAGTAGCGCCAACGACCAACCGAACCGGCCGGGAGCGACCCGGCCGGCGCCGAGGTACTGGCGCGCGACCAGCACCGTCGACCAGCCGAGCACGCACGCCAGCATCACCACGCTGACGACGCGGGCCGCCGGGACGTCGGCGCTGACCAGCACCCGTTCCCGGCCGCGCGGCCCCGCGGGGTGCCTGCCGTCCCGCTTGACCTTCATGCCGTGCTCGCTCCCCGGGTAGCAGGTGCCCGCGCACCGTACAGTTCAGGCTAATTCGTTCGACGGCCCTGCCGCGAGAGCCCTGCGACGCACTCGACCACGTCCGGCACGGCGGCCGCGACCCGGGGGGTCAAGCCGGTCCCGTGCCCGACGTCGGCGACCTCGACGGTGAACACCACCAGCGCGCCGGGCACCCGCCCGAGCACCCGGCCCAGCGCGTGCGCCCGGGCGACGTCGGGGCCGTGCGAGCTCAGGCCGTCGCCGGTGTCCAGGTCGGCCGGCGCGCGCCGACGGACGCGACCCGGCACGGCGGCGGCCGTGACGACGGCGTCGATCACCACCGCCAGGTCCCTGCCCGACCATGCCTCGATCAGGTCCATGGGGTCCGAGATCGCCGTGCGGACCTCGACGCCGGGCAACGCGAGCCGCTCGAGCGCCGCCGCGGCGGTGACGCCCACGCCGTCGTCGCGCCGGTAGGGGTTGCCCAGCCCGAACACGACGACGCCGGCGGTCACCGCCCGTCCACCGTCAGGGTCAGGAAATGCGCCGAACACGAGATGCAGGGATCGTGGCTGCGGATCACGCGTTCGCACAGGGTGGTCAGCGCGGCGTCGTCGAGCGCGAGGTTGCCGGCCACGACACCGGCCAGGTCGGCTTCGATCGCGGCCTGGTTCTGGGAGGTGGGCGGGATGATCGTCGCGGCGGCGACCAGCCCGTCGTCGTCGATCCGGTAGCGGTGATACAGCAGGCCCCGGGGCGCCTCGCTCACGCCGTGCCCGACGCCGGGGCGGGCGACCACCTCGACGAACGGCCGCGCCGGGCGCTGGTAGTCGCCGATGATGCGCAGCGCCTCCTCGATCGCGTAGACCACCTCCACCGCGCGGACCACGATGCTGCGGAACGGGTTTCGGCATTCGCCCGAAAGACCGGCGCGGGCCGCGGCCTGCGCGGCGAGCGGCGACAGCGCCGCGGAGTTCAGCGCGAACCGCGCCAGCGGCCCGGTCAGGTACCGACCGCCGTCCAGCGTCGCGTGCAGGGCCGTGGAGTAGGGCACCTGCGACTCGGCGACGTGGTCGCCGAACTCGGCGACCGGGAACGCCGGTCCCGCGCTGCGAGCGATCACGCCGTTCTCGATGGGATACGCGCCGGGGGCTGACAGCGCCAGGAACTCGTGCTCGAATTCCAGGTCGGGGAAGTCGAACCCGGACACCCACTCGACGGTGGCCAGCGCCTCGTCCAGCGCGCGGCGCAGCATTTCTTCCAGCGGTGTGAACTCCGCGCGGGTGGGCACCGAGTAGAAGCCGCCGAGCCGCACGTTGACCGGGTGGATCGCGCGCCCGCCGACGAACTCCATCAACCGGTTTCCGGCCTTCTTCAGCGACAGCCCCCGCTCGACGGCGCCCGGGTGGTCGCGCGCCATGCCGATGATGTCGGAGTGGCCCAGGAAATCCGGTGCGTGCAACAGATAGACGTGCAGGACGTGGCTGTGGATCCATTCGCCGCAGTACAGCAGCCGGCGCAGCGCGACGATCTCGGGATCGACCTGCACGCCGCAGGCGTCCTCGATCGCGTTGCAGGCGCTGACCTGGTAGGCCACCGGGCAGATCCCGCACACGCGCGCGGTCAGGTCCGGCGGCTCGGTGTAGGCCCGCCCGCGCAGGAACGCCTCGAAGAAGCGGGGCGGCTCGTAGATGTTGAGCTCGACGCGCTCCAGCGCGCCGTCGCGCAACGAGACATGAAGCGCGCCTTCGCCTTCCACCCGCGTCAGGGTGCCGACGCTCAGCGTGCGCTTGGTGGGTGTCACTGCTCGCCCCGCTCGGCCGCGAAGGCGGCCCGGAAACTGGTGACGTTGAAGGTCGAGAACACCCGGTCAACGTCGGCCTCCGACATGCCGTCGCGGCGCAGCAGCGGGATCAACGTCGCGGTCCGCGGCGCCGCCGACGGGCCGAAGCAGCCGAAGCAGCCCCGGTTGTGCCGCGGGCACAGCGCGCCGCAGCCGGCGTGGGTGACCGGCCCCAGACACGGGGTGCCCTGCGCGACGACCAGACACGTCACGCCGCGCTGCTTGCACTCGGTGCACACCGTCTTGGCCGGCAGGCTGGGTTTGCGCCCGATCAGCAGCGCCGCGAGCGTGTCGAGCAGCTGTCCGCGGTCGATCGGGCAGCCGTGCAGCTGGTAGTCGACCTGCACGTGCGCCGAGGCCGGGGTGGAGGTGGCCAGCGTGTCGATGTACTCCGGCTTGGCGTAGACGACGGAAGCGAACTCGGCGACGTCGGCGAAGTTACGCAGCGCCTGCACGCCCCCGGCGGTGGCACACGCGCCGATGGTGACGAGAGTTTTCGACTGTTCCCGGATTTCGCGGATGCGTCGTTCGTCGTGGCCGGTGGTGATCGAGCCCTCCACCAGCGACACGTCGTAAGGTCCGCCGACCATCGCGCTGGAGGCCTCGGCGAAGGTGGCGATCCGCACCCGCTCGGCCAGGGTGAGCAGCTCGTCCTCGCAGTCCAGCAGCGTCAGCTGGCAGCCGTCGCACGAGGCGAACTTCCACACGGCCAGCGTGGGCGGGCTCATCTACAGCTCCTGCACGTCGAGCAGCGGGCCGGCGACGTCGTAACCGACGACGGGGCCGTCGCGGCACAACAGCAGCGGGCCGAGCTGGCAGTGGCCGCACCACCCGACGCCGCACTGCATGTTGCGTTCCAGGGATACCCGAATATTCTGTGCCGCAACGCCTTTGGCCAGCAGCGCTTGGGCGCCGAAGCGCAGCATGGACTCGGGCCCACACAGGAACGCGGTGGTGCGTCCGGTGTCCAGCGCCAGTCGGCGTAGCGGCTCGGTGACCAGCCCCACCTCCCCGCGCCAGCCCTGCACCGGGACGTCCACCGTGACGTGCAATTCGATCTGCGGATCCTGCGCCCACTGCTCGAGCTGGGCGGCGAACACGAAGTCGGCCCGGGAGCGGGCACCGACGATGAGGGTGAGCTGGCCGTAGCGCGACCGGCCGGCCAGTGCGCCCAGCACCGCAGGACGCAGCGGGCACAGGCCGACACCACCGGCGACCATGACCAGGTCCCGCCCGGCGGCCTCGTCCAGTCCCCAGGTGGTGCCGAACGGGCCGCGCACGCCGACGACGGCGCCCGGCCGGGCATCGTGCAGCGCGCGGCTGACCGCGCCGACCGCGCGGATGGTGTGCGTGATCGACCCATCGGTGACGCTGGGGTCGCCGCTGATCGAGATCGCCGCCTCCCCCACGCCGAAGGCGTAGAGCATCATGAACTCCCCGGGCTCCGGGGCCCGCAGCGGTTCGCCGACCGGTTCCAGGCACAGCGTCGCCGAGTCGGGGCTCTCCACGACGCGGCTGCGCACCCGGTAGGGGTTGGGGGCCATCGGCCGTTCAGCCATCACGGGCCATCGTGTTCATCTCCGCGGTGAGGTCGATGCCGGTGGGGCACCAGGCGATGCACCGCCCGCAGCCCACACAGCCCGACGTGCCGAACTGGTCGTGCCAGGTGCCCAGCTTGTGGGTCAGCCAATGCCGGTAGCGCGACGCGCCGGACTGGCGCACGCTGCCGCCGCCGTGGACGTAGGTGAAGTCGAACTCGAAGCAGGAGGCCCACTGCCGCCACCGCTGCGCGTGCTCACCGGCGAGGTCGCTGACGTCCTCGGTGCTGGTGCAAAAACACGTCGGGCACACCATCGTGCAGTTGCCGCACGTCAGACAGCGACTCGCCACCTCCTCCCACTGCGGCGACTCGCGGGAGGCGACCAGCAGCTCCCGCAGATCGGTGTCGGGCATCCGGCGGCCCATCTTGTGGCTCGCGTCCTGGACATCGGCTCGCGCACAGTCGATTTCGTCGGCCTCGGCGGACCGGTGCGGCACCGCGGCGAGCACGTCGGCGCCGTCGGGGCTGCCGACCTCGACCAGGTAGGTCACGCCGTCGCCGCCGGTGCGTTCGGTGAGCGCCAGGTCGTAGCCGGGCCCGGCGGCCGGGCCGGTGCCCATCGAAGCGCAGAAGCACAGCCCGCCGGGTTCGGTGCAGTTCACCGCCACCACGAAGATCCGCCGCCGCCGGCCGACGAACGCGTCGTCGGGATACTCGCCACGGCCCAGCACCCGGTCGAGGGTGGCGATCGCGGCCAGGTCGCAGCCGCGCACCCCGAGGAACGCGTAGCGCGGGGCCTCCTCGCCGTCGTCCGCTTCTGCGGCCCCGTCCCGCGTCCCGGCCCACAGCCGCTGCCGCGGGGGGTGGAGGAACTGCTTCCACGACTGCGGGCCCGCGGAGTGCCCGAATGCCGCGTCGTCGTCGCGCCGGCGTACCCGGTAATGCCCCGGGCCCACGTCGACACCCCAGCCGCGCGGCAGGTCGGCGGCCGATTCCAGTTCGGCCAGCACGATCGCGTCGTCCCGCAACGTCGGGCCGATGACGCGGTACCCGCGCCCGATCAGCACCTCGACGAGGCGGTGCAGCGCCGCCGCGTCGAAGACCGCGGCCCCGGGATCTTTGCCGTGCCCGCTCACCGGCCCGTCACCAGCACTCTCAAGTCCCGCTCCCACCGGGCTTCGCGGCTCCGGTCGAGTTGATGGACGACGGCGGCCAACAGCAGGGCCAGCGCGGCGCTCGCGGTCAGCAACGTCAGCACCACGGCGCCGGCCGCCGCGCCCACGGCATGCCAGGCCGGCGCCGGTGGGGCCGTCGGATTGCCGGCCGCGTCCACCCAGATGTCGACGGCCTCGCCGGGTCTGACCCGATCGACCAGGCCCAGCACGGCGCTACGCTGCTCCCCGCCCGGCACCGTCCACCTCACCTGCGCGACCGCCACACCCAGGACCGCGGGGTGCGCGTCGATGACCTGCGCCCGCACCGGGTGCCGTTCGCGGGCCTGCTGAGCGTAGGACCGGTCAAGCGCCCCGTAGGTCGCCGCCCCCACCACACCGGCAACGGGCACCGCGACCAACGCCGCGACGATCGCGATCAGCACCACCAGCGCCTCGAGTCGGTCGGCGGGCCGCAGCAACGGGTTGCGGCCAAGGACACGGACGATCAGCCACCGGCGCGGATCCCACGTGAACGTCTCCACCGGGCGGCCTATTCGACGACGTTCGGCTCGGGGCCGAAGGCCCAGTCGACGAACTCGGAGAGATCACGACGCGGGGTGGCCGGCAGCGGGTCGGCGTTGATCGGCGCCCAGCCGACCCGCAGCAGCATCTGCGGATGTTCGCTGCCACCGAAGATGTCGTCGCGGACCTCCGCGCGGGTAACCGGGGTCTCCAGCGGTTCGGTGACCGGGCAACTGGCCAGCCCCAGCGACGTCGCGGTGAGCAGGACCGCACTGGTCGCTTCGCCGGCGCGCAGCTGGGACATCCGGTCGTCGGCGCGGGTGCCCAGCGCGAGCACAACCGCCTTGTCCTCGGCCGGCGAGGTGCCCGGCGTCATCGGCAGCGACGGGCCGGCGAAGAACCGGCCAGGGATCTTCGACGCCGGGTCCGGCGCCGGCGTGTTGCGGGCCGGGACGCCGGCCACCGAGGCGTACCGCCCGCTCCAGGTGGTCAGCTCGGCCATGTACTCACGGTTCCGGTGATCCGCCACGGATTGCGCCACGATCTCGTGCAGCTTCTCGACGTCCTCGACCTGACACAGCGTCACCCCGTTGCGGGCCGCCCGCGCGGCCATCAGCGCGATGTCGGCCACCGGGACCGGCCAGGAGCCGTAGTGACGACGGTCGGTGCGCCGGCGCGGTATCGCCGCGGCGAGTGCGATGTCGACGGCGTCGGCGGGGTGGCGCGACAGCTCGATCGCGGCAAGATGGCGGGGGTCCGCCGGATTGGGCAGCCGCGTGACCTTGGCGCGCCAACCGACCGCAGCGAAGGCGACCGCGCAATGATGCAGCGCGGCACCGCAACTCAGGATCAGGTCGCGGCCATCCGGGTCGGTGTTGGGCAGTTGGCGGTTCTCGTCGGCGTAGAGATGCAGGCTCGCCTCGTCGACGTGCCACCCCCACGGTTGCGTGTTGTGCACCGAGGGCGCCCGGGAAGCCAGTGCCAGAACGGTCCGGATCGTGCCGGCACCCGGAAAGTGCGCGCTCATCGCGGTTGTCCCTTCGGCTCGAACATCTGACCTTCACGATCACGCGATTACCGTGGCCGCACGAGGGCACGACGGCTCTAACCGGAGGGACTTTGTGCCAATCCCGGTGTGTCAGGCCATGGGGAAGACCGCGACGAACAGCCGGTCACGGATCCCCGCGGACTTTCTTACAGATCAGCCGCCGGCGGCGGGCGGTGCCGGCGGGATCGCAGCCTGCCCGCGTGCCGCCAGCGCGGCGGCGACGGTGGCGGCGGCGATCGTGAGCAGCGCGCCGAGCATGAGTGCCGCCGCCTCGCCCGCGACCAGCAGGTGCTCCTGGGTGCCGATGGTGGCCGCGGCCACCGGCACGCCGAGTTGCGCGGCCGACAGGCCCCCGAGCGCCAGCGGCTCGCCGAGCAACCTGCCCACGCTGTGGGCCAGCACGGCGCCCAGGCCCAGGCATAGTCCCAGCACGACGAACCGCGGCTGCGACCCCAGCTCACGGACCTGCAGCGAGGCGCCCAGCCAGACGAAGAACAGCGGGCTGAAGAATCCCTCGGTGATGCCGAAGAGTTGACGCGCCAACCGGTGCGGTTCCCCGACGACGGCGATCACCAGACCGAGGGCGAAGCCCGCCAGCAGGATCGACACGTGGGTGCCCACGGCCAGCGCCGCCAGCCCGAACAACACAACGAGGTTGGTCCGCAGTTCCAGCGCGAACCGGCGCTTCTCGGAATAGACGTGCACGCGCCGGCGCCAGCCCCTGCGGTCGATGGCGCGCAACACCGCGAACAGCACGAGGGCACAGCCCGTGACCGCCAGCGCGCCTGCCGCCGCTTCCGGCAAGCGCCGGATGTCGATCACCAACGGCAGCAGCACGATACATGCGGTGTCGGCGATGGCGATCTGCGCGGTCACCGACCGCACCGCCGGCCCCCGCAACCGCAGCGAGTCGATCACCGGCAACGCCAGTGCCGCCGACGACGAGGCCATCAGGACCGCGTAGAGCGCCGCGTGGTGGATGCCGAACTCCGCCGCCAACCCGAACGCGAGGGCCACCGCGACCACGCCTACCGCGCCCACCCGGGCGAACGCCACCGGCAGCATCGACCGCAACTGGTCGCCGCGGACCCGCACGTGGGCGCCCACTACGAACATCACCAACGCGAAGCCGATGTCGGCGAACAGCGCAAACGTCGGGTCGGTGGCATCGACGAGCCCGAAGCCGGTCCTGCCGATCACCACGCCGGCCATCAGCTCACCGATGACCACCGGAATCCGCAGACGCGGCAGCGAGGCCAGCGCCGGGCCGGCGAAACCCACCGCGCTCAGCAGCGCCAGGGTGCCGAAATCGGGCCCCGCCATCTCAGTGTTCCCTCGGCCCGACGGCCGGGTTCCCGGTCAGCACGGGTGCCATTGTGCACAGCTGGGCGCCGTGGGGCGAACGGTGTCGTCACCGCTCAAGTCATGCCGGACGGCGGCAGCCGTTGCTCGACCCACTGCCAGTCGATTCGCTCCTGTTCGAGGCGCACCCGCTCACCCAGCCCGTCTGCGACCAATTCCGAATACAGGTCGTATTCGTCGGGCGTCAGTCGCGTCAGGACCGACTTCGCAGGGTGGTCTTCGGTCACCCAACGGTCGCGGTGTGCCAGCAGCGTGTCCCGGTCCATCAGCACCGAGAGCGCCGGCGGGAGCCGCGCCCGTAGGCGGTCGAGAATGGCGAATCCGTGGGTGTCGATGTCTCCCCAGTAGAGGATGTCAGCCTCCGCCAGCCATCGCAGCCGACCTACGCTGTCGATTTCGAAGCCCTTCCCCCAGAACACAATCCCGTCTTCGGGGACATCGACGCTCAGATAGCTGATCTCGTTCTCCACGATGACCACCGTCCGTGGTTCAACGCTGAGCTGTGTCAATTCTTCGGAGCGCGCAGCGAACTCCGTGAGCTGACCGGGCAGACCCAGCGACGGCGCGGGTCGCAGCCGTACCAACCCGGGCTTGGGCCTCAGACCGAGGCCCGCAAGAAATCCGGAGGATGTCGCCGGCACTCCGAGCATCGCGGCCAGGACCGTCCGGTACCTCTCGGCGAACTTGGTGTCGACTCCGGGCGCACTGATCTCGCGAAGGTACCTGTGCGAGTCGCGGTTGCCGTCGAGCCACACGTAGGCGGCGATCAGCTGGGGCATTTCGGCGGCCAGTTCGAGCGCGCGATGCGGATGGTCGAGGATCCACTCGCGAACCCGCGGATACGAGTCCGCCAGGGCAAGCAGATCGTCGAAACGACGCACCGCGGCCGTCACTGTGAGCAGCGCCCAGGCCTGTTCGATCGACGACACCACCGCACGAACGGGCAGTAGGTTGCGGCCGATACGTCTGCCTCCAATCGATTGCCACTGCAAGCTGTACCGACTGTTTTGGCGGCGGCCCTCGTCAAGTGCTACAACCCAGTCTCTCACCGCGGCAACGTCGTCACCGACCTGCGACGGTGTGGGCCCGCGCAGAGGCACGTCGATCGGCGCAAAGGGATCGCCGTTGGCGTAGGCGCGCAGCAGCGATCCGTCGTCCCACCGTCGTCTCACCTTGGCGGCAATGTCGGGCGGCGTGGTCCACGTCGCACTCATGGCGCCACTCCTCCTCATCGCTTCGTCCCCCGCAACCGGGAGGTGCCCCCACTGCATCCTCGTCGGCGCGGCACTCACGACCGCCGTCCGTCGCGTCGTGTCGCTGGGTTCGAGCATGTGGTCGCGCACGAAGTCGTTGAGGTTGCCGACCGACTTCATCGACACGGTCTGGTGGAACAGCTCGAGCGCCTGCTCGGATCGGATTCCGAGCAGGCGGCGCATCGAGGTCGCGTATTTGGGGAATTCGTCGAAGATCTCTGTCCCGGTTGCGCGCAGCCTCTTGCGAAGATCGCGTAGGTCGGTGCCGAAGTCGGCGAAATCCGTTGCGATCGAGAGCGCTTTGGTCGCGGTGACGAAGAAGCGGTAGGGCTGCCCGGTGCTTTCGCGCTGTTGGAAGACCTGGGCCAGCGTGATCGTCTCGTCGTAGCCGTGGTTGGTGAACACCCCGAGGACGACGGAGTAGGTCCGCCTGTTCTCGCGCAGGCCCTTGGCCCGTGACCGTCCGGTGGCCTCGTTGCGCTCGGACTTGTAGTGGCCCTCGACGTAGGACCGCAGGGTGCGTTCCTTGGCCTCAGCACCCGCGGCTTTGTTGTAGGCGGCCTTGTGGGACGGCATCAGCAAGGTTGTGAGCGCGTCGACGATCGTCGATTTGCCCGACCCGATATCCCCGGTGAGCAGCGCCGTCGGTGTCGGGAGTGAACCGCCACACCTGGGAGTCGAAGGTGCCCCAGTTGAATACTTCCGCGCACTGGAGCCGGTAGCCGGCCCTTCGGGTGTCACCGAGCCCGACCATCGAGAACAATCCGTCACCCATCGGCGGCTACCGTTCCGGCATACTCCCGCAGCTTCGCCGCGAAATCCGACAAGGTCTGGGCGTCGACGTAGGCCTTGAGGATGCGTCGCACCTCCCAATGGTCGTGCTGACCGCGAAGCTGCCGCAAGAACCCGAGTTCGCGCGCTTTGTTGATCGTCGTCTCGGCCTGGTCGACGATGCGCGCGTCGTTGCTGGACTCGGCCTGGAAGAGCCTCAGCATCTCCACGATCTGCTCGGTGGACAGGACCAGCCGGCCGTCGCCACCGGCCGTTTCGAACTCGACGAGCCGCTTGCGCAGCAACACCAGCAGCAGGCTGACGTTGTAGGTCAGTGCGCGCCGCCGCACCAGGCGCGGCAGCGCCTCGTCGCCGTCTTCCTCGGGCCGGGACCGAAGGTAGGCATAGCCCTCGGCCTCGTCGACGACCACGTCGACGCCGATGGTGGCGAAATGGTCTCGGACACCGGCGCCCAGGCGTTCCAGCGTCAGCCAGGTGTCTTCGTCGGATTCGCGGTAGACGACACCGCCCATCAGCCGGATGATCGCGCTGGCGACCGCGTGGTCGCTGCTCATCGCCGCCTCACTCTCACCGTCGCTTCACCGTCACTGTGGGCAGCCGCGCCCGCTTGGTGATGTCCGGGTCGGCGGGGTCGGAGTACTCCAGCAACGTCTCAGCGGTGTCGTCCATGTCGACCGTCACGTCTTCGTCATCGAGGGCGAGGTAACCGACGATCTCCGCCGCGCCCTGCTCGATGGGGTGCGCCGCGATGATGTCCGACAACAGCGCCACCGAGCCCTCGGGCAGGACGCTGCGGACGATTTCGACCAGCCGCGCCTGGTCGACGAAGGTCTGCCTGAACAGCAGGTCGGCGTCGACCTCTTCGGTGGCCGCCGCAATCTGGCTCTCGACCGCCACCGGCGCAGGCGTCTGGTAGAGCGGGCGCTCGAACGGCAGCGCCATGTCGATGCCCGGCTGATCGACTTCCAGCCCGAAGGCCGGCGGGTTGTCCCGGAGCTCCAGGGCGACGCCCTCCACCGCGCGAACCAGGTCGAGAACGCGCCGGTTCTCCAGCTAGACCTGGTCGTCGAGGAAGCGGCGCAGTTGTTCGGATATCTGGCGGACTGTGCGCTGCGCGCGATCGGCCGCCTCGGACCAGTCGTGGTGGATGCCGCGAATCCGGTGATCGGCTTCGATCGTGTCGAGGGCCGACACCTTGGCGAGCAACTCCGCGAGTTCGGTTTGGCGGGTCTCGGAGAGTAGGTAGTCGTAGAAGGCTCCGAAGCTGCGCCCCTGGTCCGAGCCGGCGATCTCGGAGCGGCTTCCGACCAGCTCGGCGAGCAGTTCGCCTTTGGAGCCATCCCATGCCGCGATCTTTTCTCGCGCGGCACGGTCGAGATGCCGAAAATTTTCTTCCACCTCGCGGAAGTCGGCGAGCAGTTCCCGCGCGGTCGCCGACAGCTGCTGGTAGCGGTCGCGGACCCCGGTCGCGTCCAGCATGGTGACGACGCCGGATTCGACGGCCGCGATCTCGGCGTCGAGCTCGTCACGACGGCGACGCAGTTCGGCCAACCGGACCTGGGGTTCGACTTCGGTGCCGTGCACGATCTGTCGCAGTAGCTCGACGACGGTGTGCAGCCTGGATTCGGTCCCCACGAAAGATCTGCCCTGCAGGCTCATCACCCACGCGTAGGCCTTCTCGAACGCCGGGGTGACCTCGTAGTGCACTTCATCGTCGCCGGGCGGATAGAACCGCCGCAGATACGCGGCGTCGGTGGCAGCCCAGTCCTCCAAGTAGGACCGCGCGTCCTTCGGAAAGCGTTCGGAGCCGTCCTCGCCGGTCACTTCGGCGTTCAGCGCGTGGAGGTGGTCGTCCAACTCCGCGGCGACCACACTTGCCGGGCAGGCACCGCGGTTACCCTCGACGAAAAATTCCCCGAGGAAGGCCAGGATCAGGGTGGAGTTGCCGGCGCGCAGCAGTCGCCACGCGGGGTGGCGTTCCCGCAGCGCGTCGATCGCCGGATAGTCCATCCCCGAAAGCGTAGAGAATTCCACCGACAGATTCGGGGCGCGCTCGCCGGAAAAAGACCGCCGTTCCGGATCTGCCGACATGGGTGGACGACATAAGTGGACGACAGGGGGTGGACGACATAAGTGGACGACAGGGGTGGACGACAGGGGTGGACGACAGGGGTGGAACTGTCCGGGCCTCTGCTCGCGCTGTACCGGGCGCTCGCCGTCGCCGGACTGGTTGTGGCGGCCCTGGACCTGACATGAGATCGCATGACGACACAATGTGAGGAAATATCAACATTCTCCCTTTTAGGCTTCAATGTGGTGATTTCTTGCCACCGAGATCCGACCAGGCTAACGTGCTCAAATGGCAACATCTGCCGGTCGCGAGATGACGGCACGCTCGGCGTCCGCGCTGGGGCGTGCGCTGCGAGCTGAGCGCCAGGCTCAGGGCCTGACTCAGAGCGAACTTGGCGAGCGATCCCGAACCAACCGATTCTCCATCGCCCAACTCGAAACCGGCGACGCCACCAAGGCCATCGAGAAGCTGTTCGACACGCTCGCCGCGCTTGATCTCGAACTGGTGGTCCGCCCTCGCCAAGGCTGGAAAGCCCGATGAGCCTGGATATTTGGCTGCACGGAGTACTCGCGGCGCGAGTCACCCCGAAATCCGGGGGACGCAAGCTCGTGATCGAGTACACCGACGAGGTGCGCCTCGGCTACGGCGGCGGCGCGCCAATCCTGTCCTGCTCCCTGCCCTCGGTCCCGGGACCGAGCGCACCTTCGGTTTCACGATCCTTCCTGGAAGGCTTGCTTCCGGAAGGTCGCGCGTTGCAGCACGCCGCCGCACGGCTGCGCGGCGTAGAACTCGATCTGGCCGGCGCTCCGGCAACCCCTTCAGATGCCATGGCCGTTCTTGCCGAATACGGGCGCGAATGCGCTGGGGCGGTTGTCGTGGTGCCTGCCGGAGAAGCGTTGCCGACCGAGGGTCACCCGTCTTCTCCGCTGAGCGAGGAGGAACTTGGCGACCTCATCCGGAATCTGCCCACGAGACCTCTGGGTGCCGACCCCGCCAGGGGTATCCGGATGTCACTGGGGGGCGCGCAGGACAAACTGCTGCTGACCCGCGTGAACGGGCGGTGGTGCATGCCGGTCGAAGGATACCCCTCGACGCATATCCTCAAGCCCACCACCGTGTGGCCCCACAGCGCGGAGAACGAGGCACTGGTGCTGGCCCTGTCTCGGTCGTGCGGCCTGTCGGGTAACGCAGCGTGGGTCGAGCGGATCAGCGATGCGACCACGCTCGTCGCCGAACGCTACGACCGCAATGTCGCAAGCGACGGAACAATCCACCGCGTACACCAGGAGGACATGTGCCAGGCCGTCGGGCTTCGCCCGAAAGACAAGTACCTGATCGGTCGGCCCTCCGAACGCATGGCCCGCGTGCTTCGAGAATTCGCCGACTCCCCGCAGCGGGAAATGACGGACATCTACAAGCAGGTCGTGTTTCGCGCGATCGTCGGCGACGAAGACGGCCACGGCAAGAACTACTCACTGATGCTCCACGACGGAGTGGTTAAGGTTGCGCCCCTTTACGATTCGCTGTCCACGCTGGAATACTCCGAGCTGTCGGGAACCATGGGCACCAAGATCGGTGCGCAGCAGTCGCTTGCCACGGTGGATCGACAGGCGCTTCTCGACGAGGCGAAGGCCATGGGCCTGCCCGCTCGCGCAGCCGGGCAGGCGCTCGACGAACTCGCAACGCGCGTCCGCTCAGGCATCGAGCACCTGCCCGCCGAGATCACCGAAGGCTGGCCATCCGAACACCTGATCGAGACGGTGGCGGCGCGATCGCACCGCCTTGAAACCGGACAGGCACTCGGCGGCGTCAAAGAATCATCACGGCCGAGCCGAACGCTGGACACGATCACCGCCAACAAGCACCGGGCCGCCCCCGCCCGTGGCGGGACGACCTCGACGCCGTGAGTCGGCTGGGGCCGTGGCGTTGACCCGGCGCGCGAAGAAGTCCAGCCGACTGTCCGCGGCGGTGGCGGCAATGGTGGCGGCACTGGTGGCGGCACTGGCGGCGGCAGCGGTGGTGTGATGGCGGCGGCAGAGATTTCTCCGCTGGACGCCTCAAGGATGAGCGTCTGCACGACGGGACAGCCTCGCGCCGTCAGGGCGCTGGCTGGTCGGCGCGTTGGGGGTGCCGGGGTGTGGGTAGTCTTTGGGGCCACCAGAACCAGGGGCCGAGCGTGCGGGCCAGCGGCATCACCAGGAGCAGTCGCACGATCACCATGTCGAAGATCAGTCCGATGCAGATGGTGGAGCCGGCTTGGCCGATGTTGACCACTTCGCTGGACAGCATCGCCAGCATGGTTCCTGCCAGCACGAGTGCGGCGGTGACCGCCACGTTGCCCGACCCGGCGATGGTGCGGATCAGCCCGGTCCGGATGCCCGCGGGGAGTTCCTCCCGGTATCGCGAGAGCAACAACAGGTTGTAGTCGCACCCGACGCCGACGAGCACGATGAACGCGATCGGCATTGTCAGCCAATGTAATTGGACGCCGAGCAAGGTCTCCCAGATGAAGGTGGCCAAACCCAGGGAGCCCAGGAAGGAAAGCACCACGGTGATGAGCACGATCACCGAACCTGCCAAGGTTCGCGAAATCGCCATCACGATCAGGAACACCAGTCCGAAGGTCGCGAGCATCATCGTCAGAATGTCGTTGGCGGAAAGAGCCTGTACGTCTCGGTAGTTCGAGGAGGCACCGGCCATCAGCAGGCGGACTCCCGACAGCGAGGTGCCCTTGACGGCCTCGTGTGCGGCCGATTCGGCGCGCTGGATCTGGTCGATGCCTTGCGGGCTCATGGCCTCGCCCTCGTGGTAGATCAGGATCCGGGCGCCTTTGCCGTCGGAGGTCATCATGAACTTGAGGCCGACCTGAAAATCGTGAGTTGTGAACGCATCCGGTGGCATGAAGAAGAAGTCGTCGTTCTTGGCGTTGTCGAATGCGGTGGCCATGTCGACCATCGGGCCGACCATCGGCTCCAGCTGGGAAACTGCGGCGTGCAGCAGGCTTTGCGTCGTCAGCGTCAGTTGCTGCATGACGGCCACGTTCTTCACCGTCGCGTTGAGTTGCGCGATCATCTGTCCGGTGGCGGCGTCAACCGTACCCAAGCCGTCGACCAGGGGGCCGAGTTGGGAGGTCGCTTCGTCGATGTTGTCGATCGACTCATTGAGCGAGCGCAGCGCCCAGCATGCTGGAATGTCGAAGCAGTGCGGCTCCCAATACAGATAGCTGCGTACCGGCCGGATGAAGTCATCGAACGTGGCCAGATTGTCGCGGGTCTTCTCCATCGCGGTTTTCAGACCGCGGGACGCCTCCAACGACATGTGCGTGCCTGCGGAGAGCTGGCCGGTGATCTCGGCCATCTTCCTGGTGGAGGCCATCACGTCACCCATCCGGGCGGCCATGGTGTCGACGTCTTTGACCCGGTCTTTGAGGAATCCGAGATTCTGGCCGATCTTGGTGCCCATGGAGCCCATCGCATAGGGCAGCGAGGCGTGTTCCAGCGGTCGGCCGTTGGGGCGGGTGATGCTTTGCACCATCGAGATGCCTTGTGTGCGAACGATGTTCTTGGCGATGCGGTCAAGACTGATCATGTCGGTGGTGTTGCGCATGTCGTGATCGGCCTTGACGTAGAGCGTGTCGATGGAAAGCTGACTGGGCTGGAAATGCCGGTCGGCGGCGGCGTAGCCGCGGGAAGATTCGACACTTTCCGGTGCGTAATCCCGGTCGTTGTAGCTCACCGTGTAAGTGGCCAGGTTGGCGATGCACAGCGGGATCACCAGGGCGGCCACCGCGAGCATCGCACCGGGCCATTTGGCGATGACGGTCCCGAATTTGCGCCACAGCGGGCTGATCCTGGCCGGTTCGGACAGCCAGGGGAGCTTGCTGCCCAACGTCAGCAGCGCCGGGCCCAGGGTGAGCGCTGCGAAGACGGCGATCACCATCGCAACGAAACATGGTGGGCCCAAGGTGCGGAAGTAGTCGAGCGTGGTCAAGCTCAAACACAGACACGCACCTGAGATGGCGATGCCGGATCCCAAGACGACGTGGGCCACGCTGTGTACCGAGGTGTAGTAGGCGGTTTCAGGGTCCTGCCCAGCGCGTCGGGCTTCCTGGAAACGGCCCAGATAAAAGATCCCGTAGTCGGTGGCGACACCGAGCACCAGGGACACGGCCATGTTCATGGCGAACGAGGAGATCCCGATGAGGTGATTTTCGACCAGAAGCGAGTCGACGCCACGCGCCGTCGCCAGCGTGATCAACACACCGAACAACGGGATGATCGCCCTGGTGAACGACCGGTAGGCGACAAGCAGCATGACGGTGATGACGACGATCGTCACGACGGTGAGCTTGACCATGCTCTCGTCGGCCGCGTTGAGGGTGTCCGAAGCCAGGGGCGCCGGCCCGCTGACGTATACCGTGAGGCCCTCGGGTTTGTTTTTGTCGAGTTTTTCCACGATGTCGCGGATGGCCTTGATCGACCTGTTCGCGTCAGCATCGCCCAAGTCCCCGACGGGTCGCACGGTCAGTGTTGCGGCCTGCGCGTCGGCGCTCTGCTGGCCTGACCGGGTCACCGGATCGCCCCATAGGTCCATCAAGGACTGCACGTGCTCGCTGTCGCCGCGCAGACGACGAACCAGCTCGTCGTAGTACCGGTGGTCCTGCTCGCCGAGCTTGCGACCCTGGGTTTCCAGGACCACCACGGCCATGCTCGTGTAGTCGGACTCCCCGAAATCGTGTCCCTGGGTGATCGCGGCCGCCGCGGACGGTGCATCGCGCGGGATCATCGCCTTGGCGTTGGCCGCGGTCGTTTTCTCCAAGGGGGGCACGAAAATGTTCAGTGCCGCCGCGGCGACCACCCAGAAGATCACCACCGGGATCGCCAGAACCCGCAGCAGCCGCACGGGTGTCCGACGATTCTTTGACCCGTGCTTCCCCGCGGGTTGCGCCGGCACCGGAGCGGTGTGCTGCCCGCCCGGCGGCGGTGGCGGGAGCCGGACCGCGGTCATGCTGCCGTCACCGTGCATGCCACCGCCGCACCCGGATGGGTGACGACCTGCTCGTCGCGAACCTGGCCGTCGACCCGGATGCGGCATCCCAACGAGTCGCCGTCGACCTGCGCCACCAGGCTCAGCGACGCCGCCGACGACATCGTGGCCTCGGACACCGACCACGGCAAGGACGTCAGCTCGACCTCGATGGGCTGGCTGTTGAGGTCGGCGTAGGACACTTTCCCGTCAGCTCCGAGCTCGCCGAAAACCTCGTAGGTGACCCGCTTGGGGTTGGTCTGAACGACCGTGGCGGGGATCGCCCGTTTTTGCGGCGGATGACTGATCGCGTGCGAGTTCTCCCGGATCCGAATCACCCCGAAACCCACCATCACGATGACGACCAGCGCGACCGCAGGCATCCACGCGCCGGCGAAGATGCGCCCGGCCCGCCCCCGGAATCGTTCGTGCCGGTTCATATCCGAGACCGAATCTCGACGACGGACGACTCAACGACCAGCGGGCCCAACCTTTCATCGGCCGCCAGCTGGACGAGCCCCATGCGCACGCTGGCTCGGCTGCTCATCACGAACTCCTCCGAAACTCGACTCCGAAACTCTACGTACTACTTTTGTTACTCGTAGTAACATACCAGATTGTTACCAACAGTAACAACAGCTGGTTAGGCTGTTGCTCCATGGAGGCGAACTCGACGCTGGGCTCGAGGCCACGTCAACCCTGGGTACTGCGCCACACCGACCTGTTGGACACCGCCGAACGGTTGTTCTTCGAGCGTGGGTTCGCCGCGGTGTCGCTCGGCGACATCGCGAAGGCCGCAGGGGTGACCAAGCCGATTGCCTACCGCCACTTCACAACCAAAGAGGGCGCATATCTGGCCTGCGCCCGACGGGCGCAGGCCGACTTCGTGCAGGCCCTGAAACTGCGGGTGGACCCCTCGCTGGCCGTGCGCGAGCAATTCGCGGCCGCAGCCGACCTCTTCTTCGGGCTTCTGGAGACCCACCCGGAGCGCTGGGAGCTCATTTACGGCAGCGCGGCCGTGCTGCCCGCCCAGTCCCGCGAAGAACTCGCCGCCCTGCGGTCGGACAACATCGAAACCACCTACGCGCTGATCACCAAGGATCAGCGCGGCATACCCACGCTGTTCGCCGAAGGGCTCGCACACGCCATGTCCGGGGCAGCTGAACGCCTCGGACACTGGTGGCGGACGCGGCCCGACCTCGGCCGCGCGCACATGATCGACATCTACGTCGAAATCTTCTACGCCGCGGTGGCCCGCTACATCGATCCTCCATCGACCGACACGAAATGACGTGCGTCGTGCTCACGGCGGTGCCTCAGTTTTCCACGCGCCCGAACCCTCGCCGGCCCGGCCGGCCGTGAGCCGCGTTGTCCTCGAGGCTGTAAATCTGCAGGCCCCTACTCGCACTTCGTCTGCAGAATTTTCGTCTGCAGAATTACAGGCTCGCCGGGACGGGAGCGCACGCAGCCCCGCGAGCCGGACCCGTCCCCGCTCAACTCGCTACCGAGCCCGATGTTCCCAAAGTGTTCCCATCGGGCATGAAAATGGCTCCCGGAGGCCTCTCCGGGAGCCATTTCACCTGGTAGCGGGGACAGGATTCGAACCTGCGACCTCTGGGTTATGAGCCCAGCGAGCTACCGAGCTGCTCCACCCCGCGTTGGTGAACCCCAGGTTACCGAACCGACGTCAGCGCTACCAAATCGCACGGTCAGCGGGGTTGTCGGCGCCGGGCAGGCTTGTCGCCGGCGAGCGTGCGCACGATGCCTGCGCCACCGGCGTGGCCCCGCGCCGGCGCGCACCGGCATGGCATCGCACCGGCGCGGGGCACGAAGCCACCTACTTGGCGTTGTTGTACTTGGTGATCGCGTCGTCCAGGCGCTGCAGCGCGGTCCCGTAAGCGGCGAAATCACCCTTCTTCTGGGCATCCTTGGCCGCGCTCAGCGCCGTTTGGATGTCCTGCAGCGCAGCAGCTTTCGCCGGAGACAACGTCACCGCGCCGTCCGGGGCCGGCGCTGACGCCTGCGGCGGCGGCGCCGCAGGCGACCCGGGTGCCCCCTCCGGCGCCGGCGGGCTCGCGGGCGGACTCGCCCCGCCGCCGTCGGTGGGCTGGATACCCGTCGCGGCCGCACCCGCGCCGGGGCCGAACAACCCGGTGAGCGCGTCGCCCACCGTGGGGCCGTAGCCGATCTTGTCGTTGTACATCATCGCCACCCGGATCAGCCTCGGGTACGACGAGGCGGCGTCGCTGGCACCCGGGGAGGCATAGACCGGTTCGACATACATCAGCCCGCCCTGCCCGACCGGCAGCGTCAGCAGGTTGCCCCACCGGATCCGGTTCTGGTTGTCGCGCCCGATCACGCCGAGATCCTGGGACACCGCCGGGTCGGTGGTGATCGCGTTGTTGGCCAGCTTGGGGCCGTTGACCTGCCCCGGGATGGTCAGCACCGTGATCTTGCCGTAGGTGGCAGGGTCGGAGCTGGCGCTGATGTAGGCGGCCAGGTAGTCGCGCTTGAACCGGTTCATCGCGCTCGTCAGCTGGTAGGACGCTGAATTATCATTCTTGGCAATGTTTTTCGCGACGATGTAGAACGGCGGCTGATAGCTGCTGGCGGTCGGGTTCGGATCCAGCGGCACGTCCCAGAAGTCCGAGGTGGAGAAGAACGTCACCGGGTCGGTGACGTGGTATTTGGCCAGCAGCATCCGCTGCACCTTGAAGAGGTCCTGGGGGTAGCGCAGATGGTCGGCCAGCTCGGGGGTGATCTCGCTCTTGGGCCTGACGGTGTCCGGAAAGACCCGCATCCAGGCCTTGAGCACCGGGTCGTTCTCGTCGTGCTGATACAGCGTGACGGTGCCGTCATAGGCGTCGACGGTGGCCTTCACCGAGTTTCGGATGTAGGAGACCTGCTTGTCGGGCCCCAGCCTGTTGAACGCCACCTCGTTGGAGTCGGCGGTCGCCGACTCCAACGAGGTGAGTTGGGAGTAGGGGTAGTTGTCCAGCGTGGTGTAGCCGTCGATGATCCACACCAGCCGCTTGTTGACCACCGCGGGGTACACGACGCTGTCGGTGGTCAGCCACGGCGCCACTGCCTCCACGCGCGCAGCCGGGTCACGGTTGAACAGGATCTTGCTGTTGGACCCGATCACGTTGGAGAACAAGAAGTTTCGCTCGGCGAATTTGGCGGCGAACACGCTGCGGGAAAACCAGCCGCCGATCGGCACCCCGCCGAGCCCGGTGTAGGTGTAGTTCTTGGTCTCGTTGCTGGTCTCGTAGTCGTATTCGCGGTCCGTGCCGTTGTGCCCGACGATTGCGTAGTCGGCGGAAGTGTTGGCGATGACGGGTCCGTAGTAGATGCGCGGCTGGTCCAGCGGAGCGGGTCCGTCGGATATCACGCCACCGTTGGCGCCGACGACGTTGACCAGGAACTCCGGGTAGCCTCCGTTCTGGTTGGGGTCGTTGGCGATGCCGCGCACCGTGTTCGCCGGCGAGGCGATGAAACCGTTGCCGTGGGTGTAGACGGTGTGACGGTTGATCCAGTCCCGCTGGTTGTCGATCAGTCGGTCCGGGTTGAGTTCGCGCGCCGCCACCACATAGTCGCGCAATGCGCCGGTGTGGTCGATGTAGCGGTCGATCGACAACTGGTCGGGAAAGTAGTAGAAGTTCTTGCCCTGCTCAAACTGGGTGAACGCGGGGCTGACGATCGTGGGGTCCAGAAGCCGGATGTTCGACGTGGTGGCGCGGTCGGCCGCGACCTGCTGGGCGGTGGCCCTGGCGTCGCCGGAGTAGTTGCGGTACGTCACGACATCGGAGGTCAGGCCGTACGCCTGGCGCGTCGCGGCGATGCTGCGGCTGATGTATTCGCTTTCCTTCTGCGCCGCATTGGGTCTGACGCTGATCTGCTCGACGATCAGCGGCCAGCCGGCGCCCACGATCAACGACGACAGCAGCAACAACACCAGGCCGATGACCGGAATCCGCAAGTCCCGGAATGTGATCGCGGAGAACACCGCGGCGGCACAGATCAGCGCGATCGCCATCAGGATCAGCTTCGCCGGCATCACGGCGTTGATGTCGGTGTAGCCGGCGCCGGTGAACGGCTTGCCGCCCCGGGTGTGCGACAGCAACTCATAGCGGTCCAGCCAGTAGGCGAGCGCCTTGAGCAGCACCAGCGTCCCGACCAGGCCGACCAGCTGGATGCGCGCCGAGCGACTCAGCACTCCGCTGCGGCCCGACAGCCGGATACCGCCGAAGAGGTAATGCCCCAACAGGTTCGCCACGAATGCCAGGAAGACGGCAACGAACAGATAGCTCAGGACCAGCCGGTAGAACGGCAGTTCGAACGCGTAGAAACCCAGGTCCTTGCCGAATTGCGGGTCCTTGATGCCGAATTCGCCGCCGTGCAGGTAAAGCTGGATGCGCACCCAGTAGCTCTGCGCGACGATGCCGGCCAGCAACCCGATCGCGACGGGTACGCCGATGCCGACCAGGTGCAGTCGTGTCATCACCACGGCGCGGTAGCGCGCCACCGGATCGTTGTCGTTGCTCGGGACGAACACCGGGCGGGTGCGATAGGCCAGCGCCAGCCCGCAGAACACGATGCCGCCGACCAGCAGACCGGCCACGAGAAAGACCACGAGGCGGGTGAACAGCACGGTGGTGAACACCGAGCGGTATCCCAGTTCGCCGAACCACAGCCAGTCGACGTAGGCGTCGATCAGTCGCGGTCCCGCGAGCAGCAGGGCGATCGAGCCCAGGGCGACCACGATGAGAATTCGGCTGCGCCGGGTCAGCTTCGGCATTCTCGCGGCGGGCCGCATCCCCATTGACTACGCTCCTGATCGATTCAACTGGCGTCAACTGGCGTCACTGGCGTCACTGGCGTCACTGTGACCAGGAACCGCGTCACCGGACACTTCCTGGCAGTTTGCTGTGTATCCGCAAATATTCCCGGACGCAAACAACTGTACGCACACTCGCCCGCGGCGTGTCGGCTCCAACGGAGCCCTAGCACGTCGGCGGCCGTCCCCCCGACGTGATCGCGT
>NZ_JBMIOP010000021.1:0-3656 GCF_049197365.1 Mycobacterium sp. THU-M104 | reverse complement strand
CTGGACCGGATGACGTTGTCCGGCAACGCTCCCGATCTACCTCCGCTGTTGGCCGAGCTGGCTGCCCGGCCGGCACGACGCGTTGTCGCCGACGCCGTCGCGGCCGTCGCGGCGACCGGATTGCGGGCGCGGCTGGAGGATATGACCGCCGAGCAGCGCCACCGCGAACTCGTGGGCCTGGTCTGCGGCAATGCCGCGACCGTGTTGGGCCAAAGTGTCGCCGACATCGAGGGCGACAAGGCTTTTCAGGACCTGGGGTTCGATTCGCTGACCGCGGTCGAGTTGCGCAACCGGCTCAAGACGGCGACGGGGCTGACCCTGTCGCCTACGGTGATCTTCGATCACCCGACGCCATCAGCTCTGGCCGAATACCTCGACGCCGAACTTGCCAGCAGCCCAACACCGTCCGTCGACACACAGCAGGATCCACTGGCCCGGTTCAACGACGCGGCCAGACAACTCCAAACCGTGCTGGACCGACCCGACTGGAGCCCCGAGGACAAGGCACGGTTGGGGGGTCGGCTGCAGGCCATGCTCGCCGACCTGACCGCGCCACCCGAACCGGCGTATTCGGAAGCCCCGTTCGATGACGACATCACCACCGCCACCGAAAGTCAGCTCTTCGCGCTCCTCGATGAGGATGTCGGGCCCTAGCCGGAACTGGCCGCCTCACTGTTTCGCACAGTGGTGAGCAGCGGGACGTTCGTTTTCATGCAACGGGTTCCTTTCATGCGGCAGCTTCTCGGTGCGGACGCGGCCGCGACCAACGGTGACAGCAGGCGCGGCGTGCGCGCCGTCACCCCCACCTCCTCGGCGATCACCATGTTGGCCACCCCATCGCCAGCGCCCAACAACGCCCTGGCCTGAAGCACCTGACGATGCGGTGCCGACTGCGCCCGCGCCAGCCTCTCCAACGTTTCCCGCTCACCGGCCGACAACGGCAACGGCACTGCTGGTGCACTCGCCCCACCAGAACACCGAACAACCACCTATTTATTTGTGAGCCATACCATTAGCATCCCTAGCACCGAACTCCTGGCACAAAAACCGCAGGTCACAGCCATGCGCTCTTAAGTGCGCCTCCGGATTTCACAGCCCCGAAGCGTTGATCGGCATGGCCATCCTCACTCGCGGCAACCTACGTCCGGCGCTACCCGGTCCAGCAGCATGAACCGCACCCGGGGAACCGTCAGTAGATCCAAGCACGAAGGCACACGTCAGTGAGTTCGGAGCGCGTGATTTTTTGCGACTGAACCCATTTTACGCAAACTGCGCGAATAAACGCCAACCAGCCCTCGACGACAATTTCGGTGATATCGCGGTTGCGACCTTCCGCGACAAGTTGCTGGATCATGCATTTGCCAACGATATTCAGTTCGTCGCTGATTATCGCCTGAATCTCCGGGTCATCGGCTAATGCGCCGCGATTGATAGCGATTGCCTCGAACGGGTGGTCGGCGAAGTATTGAATATAGGATTCAACGCCGGCGGCGAGCTGTTTCGCCAGCGGCAGTTGCGGATCGTGATTGGCTCGGGCCAGCAACCGGTTAGTTCCTCGTTTGAATATCGACACGTAAAGGTCGCGCTTGCTCGAAAAGTAGTGGTACAAAAGCGCTCTCGACACGCCGGCGCGGGCCGCAATTTGGTCCACGCAGACTTCTTCGTAGGGCCTCTCCGCAAACATTGCTGCTCCGACATCGAGCAACTGTTCGCGTCGCTGCTGCGGCTTGAGCCGGCATCGCGTCATGCAAAGACGATAGTGGATTCATGCTGGATAAGCCAACTGATGTCGTTATTAGACAATGCGTTCAACACCCACCGATGCCCTCAAAATCTGGTCCATGCCTCACGCAGGAATGCCTGCGTGTGATCACCTGAGTTGGCCCCGGTTTGGTCGTTTTTCTTCACGACTTCTAGGCTATGACCTGCGTTAGGACATTGCTACTGTTCGGTAACTTGAACGTGTTTGGAAAGGGGTTCACGGGGGTGTGCCGGTTGCCGCGGCCGCCGTCCGGGTAGGGGCGCCAGACGTCGTGCCATGAGGCCGATCATGGCCCATTTGACCAGGGTTCCGGAATGGGCGGGAAGGCGTTCGTAATCGCGGTCGAGTCGGCGCCAGCGCACCAGCCAGGACAGCGTTCGTTCCACCACCCAACGGTGCGGCAGAACCTCGAAAGTGCGCTGCCCCTCGGGTTTCCTGCACGATCTCCAGCAGGATCCGACAGTACCGGGCGACCCAAGCGACCAGATTGCCCGCGTAACCGCCGTCGGCCCAGACCAGCGCGATCGAGGGCATCGCCATCCGGACGCGGTCCAGGACGCGACGCCCGCCGTCGCGATCCTGCAGGTTCGCCGAAGTCACCAGCACGACGACGAGCAGGCCCAACGTGTCGACGACGATGTGTCTTTTGTGCCCGTTGATCTTCTTGCCGGCGCCATATCCGCGGCTGTCGGCGCCGACGGTGTCGGCGCCCTTGACCGACTGGGCGTCCACGATCGTGGCGCTGACCATCGGGTCACGCCCAGCCGCATCGCGTACCGCCGCGCGCAGCGCGTTGTGGATGCAGTCGGTCACACCGTCTCGTTCCAGGTCTTGAACTACTAGTAGACCGTCTCCCACGGCGGACAGTCATGCGGCAGTTGGCGCCACGAGCAGCCCGTCCGGTTCAGATACAAGATCGCCTCCACGATCCGGCGGCGCGGATGGGTCGCCGGGCGCCCGCCCGGGCGCGGCTCCACCATCGACGCAATCAGTGCCCATTGCGCATCGGTCAGGTCCGACGGATATGGCTTCAGTTCGCACGCACACATGAATGATCACATTGATCACATGAGCCACAGCAGTCGCGTAGGCGCACCGCCCCCTTTCCAAACACGTTCGAAGACAGCAGTGGCCAGATCGTGTCGGCTTGGATCGCCAAAGAAGAACTGCGCACCCTGCTATCCATTATGCGGTCGGCAGCGACCTGAACTGCGGGGATTCCTTGTGCCAGCCGGCTGTCTCGATAGGCGCTTATGCGGCTATCGCTGTGGGCTGGCCGGTAGTGGAGGTTCGCGCCGAGCGGCTCTGTCGCACCATGGTTTTGGCTTTATTCATGGCTTTGATGCGCGCCACGGACCTGCGCGAGGGCGGACGTCTGCGGCCTCGCCGCTTGCGTGCTGATGCACTACGACTGGACTTCGGCGATTCACCGACGTCGTGGACTTGCAGCCGATCGACCCCATCGGCCTGGGTGCGGACGTGCAGTCCGAGGTAGGCCGAAAACAGGTCACGATCCTCTGTGATACTGCACTGGCAGCACCAACTTGATGCGCTAACCGCGCTCTCAAGCAGCGCGGCTTGCGCGCTACGATTCCCGGTCATGCAACGGTTTCTCGGTGTGGACGCGCGCGCGACCGAGGGCGGCGGCAGGCCCGCCGAACGCGGCGTCATGACGAGCGTCGGCGTTACGATACCCACAGCCATCTCGGGGCGGGAGGTCGGGTCATGCGCCGCGGATCGACGAGCGACGCCGGTCGTGCCAGACCTCATTCCGTGAAGCAACCCGCGCGGCCGACGGACGTGGCGATCATCGGGCTCGCGTGCAGGTTCCCGTCCGCGGCCGGCCCCCGGGACTTCTGGGATCTGATCGCAGACGGGGTCGAAGCCGGGACGT
>NZ_JBMIOP010000014.1:0-1994 GCF_049197365.1 Mycobacterium sp. THU-M104 | reverse complement strand
CGAGTCGCGGCCCACCGCCGAGGCGCTCGCCGTCGCCGACGGCCGCATCGTCGCCGTCGGGACCCGTGCCGAGGTGGCCGCGCTCGTCGGCGCCGGCACCGAGACCGTCGATGTCGGTGACGGCTGCGTCATGCCGGGATTCGTTGAGGCGCACGGTCATCCGCTGATGGAGGCACTGGCGCTGTCGGACCGGATCGTCGACATCCGGCCGGTGACGCTGCGCGACGCCGAGGACGTCGTGACCGCGGTGCGCCGCGAGACGGCCGCCAGGGGGGCGGCCGGCGCCTACCTGAGCGGGTGGGACCCCCTGCTGCAGCCCGGCCTGCCGCAGCCGACGCCGGCCTGGCTGGACGACGTGGCGCCGGACGGGCCGCTGGTCATCATCCACAACTCCGGACACCAGGCCTACTTCAACCATGCCGCCGCCGAGCGCGCCGGGCTCACCCGAGGCACCCCCGACCCGAAGGGCGCCCGCTACGGCCGCGGCCCCGACGGCGAACTCGACGGCAGCGCCGAGGAAATCGGCGCGGTGTTCCCGCTGCTCGGTGGGGCGATCGATCCCGGCAGCTACCCGGCGATGCTGCGCGCCGAATGCGCCCGGCTCAACCGCGCCGGGCTGACCACCTGCTCGGACATGGCGTTCGACCCGCAATTCGCGCCGCTGCTCGAACAGGTGCACGATGCGCTGACGGTGCGGCTGCGCACCTACGAGATGTCCACCCCGCAGCTGTCCACCGCGGCGTCGCCCGGGCAGGGCGACGACATGGTGCGCCAGGTCGGCATCAAGGTCTGGGTGGACGGCTCGCCGTGGATCGGCAACATCGCGCTGTCCGTCCCGTACCTGGACACCGCCGCCACGCGCCTGATCGGCGCCGCGGGTTCCTGCGGGCACGCCAACTACACCCGCGAGCAGCTGGCCGAGATCGTCGGCGCCTATTTCCCGCTGGGCTGGCAGATGGCCTGCCATGTGCACGGCGACGCCGGCGTGGACACCATCCTCGACGTGTACGAGGAAGCGCTGCAACGCAATCCGCGGCCCGATCACCGGCTGCGCCTGGAACACGTCGGCGCCATCCGGCCCGACCAACTCCGTCGCGCCGCCGAACTCGGCGTCACCTGTAGCATCTTCGTCGACCAGATCCACTACTGGGGCGATGTACTCGTCGACGGGTTGTTCGGCGAACAGCGCGGATCTCGTTGGATGCCTGCGGGTTCCGCGGTGGCGACCGGCATGCGGATCTCGCTGCACAACGACCCGCCGGTCACCCCCGAGGAGCCGCTGCGCAACATCAGCGTGGCCGTGACTCGCACGGCGCCGTCCGGGCGGGTGCTGGGGCCACAGGAGTGCCTCACCGTCGAGCAGGCGATCCGCGCGCAGACCATCGACGCCGCCTGGCAGCTGTTCGCCGACGACGTGACGGGCTCGATTGCGGTCGGCAAGTACGCCGACGTGGTGGTGCTGTCGGCTGATCCGCGCACAGTGCCGCCGGAGCGCATTGCCGACCTGGAGGTGCGCGCGACGTATCTGGCGGGCCGCCGGGTCCACGGCCGGTGAGGCCGGCGCTGGCAGACCTGCTGGACCGGCTGCACGTCGTCGCGCTGCCGATGCGGGTGCGGTTCCGCGGCATCACCACCCGCGAGGTGGCACTGATCGAGGGCCCCGTGGGGTGGGGCGAGTTCGGGGCGTTCCCCGAATACGGGCCGCCTGAGGCGGCGGCGTGGCTGGCCTCGGGCATCGAGGCCGCCTACCGTGAGCCGCCACCGCTGCACCGCGACCGCGTCCCGATCAACGCCACCGTCCCGGCAGTGCCCGCCGCCCAGGTGGGTGAGGTACTGGCCAGGTTTCCCGGGGCGCGCGCCGCCAAGGTCAAGGTCGCCGAGCCCGGGCAGACGCTGCGCGACGACGTCGCACGGGTCAACGCCGTGCGCGAACTCGTCCCCGTCGTGCGGGTGGACGCCAACGGCGGCTGGACCGTCGGAGAGGCTGTCGAGGC
>NZ_JBMIOP010000007.1:0-26125 GCF_049197365.1 Mycobacterium sp. THU-M104 | reverse complement strand
GCCTTGGTCACGGCCTTCTTCGCCGGAGCCTTGGTCGCGGCCTTCTTCGCCGGAGCCTTGGTCACGGCCTTCTTCGCCGGAGCCTTGGTCACGGCCTTCTTCGCCGGAGCCTTGGTCGCGGCCTTCTTCGCCGGAGCCTTGGTCGCGGCCTTCTTCGCCGGAGCCTTGGTCGCGGCCTTCTTCGCCGGAGCCTTGGTCACGGCCTTCTTGGCGGCCGGCTTCCTGGCGGACGTCTTCTTCGCTGCCGCCTTCTTGGCCGCACCCGCGGCCACGACACCGCGCTTGACGGCAGGCCCTTCCGTCGGGAGGCGCTGTGCACCAGACACAACCGCTTTGAACTGGGCGCCGGGTCGGAATGCCGGAACGGACGTGGGCTTCACCTTCACCGTCTCGCCGGTACGCGGATTGCGGGCAACCCGCGCCGCGCGCCGGCGCTGTTCGAACACTCCGAAGCCGGTGATGGTGACGCTGTCACCCTTGTGCACCGCACGCACGATGGTGTCGACGACGTTCTCGACGGCGGCGGTCGCCTGCCGACGGTCCGAGCCCATTTTCTCTGTGAGCACCTCAATGAGCTCTGCTTTGTTCATCCATACCCTCCGAAGCCAGTGGTCCTCGTTTTCGGGAACCGACTAGAGCACACGGTAAACCTTTACCCGGCAAATTTCCAAGAGCCACGCGCAATTTCAGGAGTGATTGACCGTCGATTTCGCAATCCGGTTGCCGCCCTTGACTCGTGGGCTCCTCCGAAATCGGCCGAGTCGCCGCGGTCTGCGGGCCCCAATTCGGTGCCCGGCGGAGATTTCAGCGGGTGAGAGAAATGCTCGGTTTCCACTCGGGCCGAGTCGCCTCGAAAGCCTCGATCTCGTCGAGTTTTCGCAGCGTAAGGGCTATATCGTCGAGCCCCTCGAGCAGTCGCCAGGCGGTGTGATCGTCAATGTTGAACGGCAGCAGCGCCGTTCCGGCGGTGATATTTCGATCTTGAAGATTGGCAGTGATTTCCAGTCCCGGGCTCTGCTCGATCAGCTTCCAGAGAAGCTCGACGCCGTCTTGCGAAACTTCCGCGGCCAGCAGCCCCGCCTTGCCCGCGTTGCCCCGGAAAATGTCGCCGAAGCGCGAGGAGATAACCACCCGGAAGCCGTAGTCCATGAGCGCCCACACCGCGTGCTCGCGCGACGAGCCGGTCCCGAAGTCGGGCCCGGCGACCAGGACTGAGCCCCGATCGAAGGGGGCGAGGTTCAGTACGAATGCGGGATCCGAACGCCAGGTGGCGAAAAGGCCGTCCTGGAAGCCGGTCCGGGTGACGCGCTTCAAAAATACCGCCGGAATGATTTGGTCGGTATCGACATTGGAGCGCCTCAGCGGCACGCCGATACCGGTATGGGCGCGAAAGGCTTCCATGCTCATCCCCTTTCAGTCGGTCAGTTCAGGTCCGCGGGAGCGGACAATTTTCCGCGGACGGCTGTTGCGGCGGCCACGGCCGGCGAAACCAGATGTGTACGGCCGCCCTTGCCCTGCCGGCCCTCGAAGTTGCGGTTGGAGGTCGCGGCGCAGCGCTCCCCCGGCGCAAGCTGATCCGGGTTCATCCCGAGGCACATCGAGCATCCGGCCTGTCGCCATTCCGCACCCGCTGTGGCGAAAATCTCATCGAGCCCTTCGGCTTCGGCCTGTGCGCGCACCCGCATGGAGCCCGGTACCACGAGCATCCGGACCCCGTCGGCGACCCTGCGGCCCCGCAACACCTCGGCGGCGGCGCGCAGATCTTCGATACGGCCGTTGGTGCACGAGCCGACGAACACCGCGTCGACCGCGATATCGCGCATGGGGGTACCCGGTTGAAGGTCCATGTACGCCAATGCTTTCTCCGCAGCTCTGCGATCGCCCTGCTCGGCGATCTGCGCGGGATCCGGGACGGTGGCGGTCAGCGGGACTCCCTGGCCCGGATTGGTACCCCAGGTGACGAACGGGCTCAACGAGGTCGCGTCGAGATGGACCTCGGTGTCGAAGGCGGCACCGGGGTCGGTGCGCAGTTGCTGCCAGTACCGCATCGCCGCGTCCCAGTGCGCACCGGTCGGCGCGTGCGGACGGCCCCGCAGGAATTCGTACGTCGTGTCATCGGGCGCGATCATCCCCGCCCGGGCGCCGGCTTCGATGCTCATGTTGCAGATCGTCATCCTGCCCTCCATGGACAGCGATTCGATGGCGCTGCCCCGGTATTCGATGACGTGGCCCTGACCGCCGCCGGTACCGATCTGGGCGATCAGCGCCAGCACGACGTCTTTTGCGGTCACCCCGTCGGGCAGCCGCCCGTCCATGCCCCCGTCCACAGTGACCGCCATCGTCTTGAACGGCCGCAACGGCAGCGTCTGGGTGGCCAGTACGTGTTCGACCTCTGACGTGCCGATGCCCATGGCCAGCGCCCCGAACGCGCCGTGGGTGGAGGTGTGGCTGTCGCCACAGACGACCGTCATTCCCGGTTGCGTCAGCCCCAATTGGGGTCCGACGACGTGCACGATGCCCTGCTCGATGTCGCCCATCGGATAGAGCCGGACACCGAATTCCTCGCAGTTGCGCCGCAATGTCTCGACCTGGATGCGCGACACCGGATCGGCGATCGGCTTGTCGATGCCGACCGTGGGAACGTTGTGGTCCTCGGTGGCCAGCGTCAGATCGGGCCGGCGCACCGGACGGCCGGCCAGGCGCAGGCCGTCGAAAGCCTGGGGACTGGTCACTTCATGCACCAGATGCAGGTCGATGTAGATCACATCCGGTGCCCCCGCCGGTCCGGGACCCCCACCTGATACCACAACGTGGTCTTCCCAAACTTTTTCGGCCAGGGTGCGCGGCGCACCCGCGCCAGACGTCTTCATCTGCGATCCCATCTCGACCTCGCCTCGATTCGCCTCGCCAGCGGCCCACCGGTCGATCCGGAGTGGTGATCTCACCATGCGAGACGCTAGTATCTCTTCGTGAGACAGCATAGCGGCATCGGCGTTCTCGACAAAGCGTTGGGCGTCCTGCACACCGTCTCCGAATCACCATGCGGGTTGGCCGAACTGTGCGAGCGGACCGGCCTGCCGCGGGCCACCGCCTACCGGCTGGCGGCCGCTCTGGAAGTCCACCGCCTCTTGGCGCGCGGCGACGACGGCCGCTGGCGCCTCGGAGCCGCCGTCAGCGAACTGGCGACCCGCGTGCACGATCCTCTGCTGGCTGCGGGCGCGGCGGTGCTCCCCGCATTGCGCGAGACGACCGGCGAAAGCGTTCAGCTGTACCGCCGTGAGGGGACCTCGCGGGTCTGCGTGGCGGCCATGGAACCGGCTGCCGGCCTGCGCGATACGGTCCCGGTCGGGGCGAGGTTGCCGATGACCGCGGGTTCGGGGGCCAAAGTGCTCCTGGCCCATAGCGACGCGGCGACCCAGAAAGCCGTTCTGCCGCTGGCGAAATTCACCGACCGGACGCTGGCCGAGGTGCGCCGGCGCGGTTGGGCGCAGAGCGTCGCCGAGCGCGAGCCGGGGGTGGCGAGCGTGTCGGCGCCGGTGCGCGACGGCCGCGGTGTCGTCGTCGCCGCGATATCGGTGTCCGGGCCGGTCGACCGGATCGGGCGGCGTCCCGGGGTGCGCTGGGCCGCCGACCTGTTGTCGGCTGCCGAAGCTCTGACCCGCCGGCTCTGACCCGCTGCCGCAACATGGCCGTCCGACTCGGGCCCGCCGGCGCGGACTCGGAGCAGGTTGCGCCGCGGCGCCTGCCAGACTGACTACCCATGGGAACCAATCAGCGCGCGAGCATCGTCATGTCCTCCGACGAGATCGCCGACTTCGTCGTCAAGAGCCGCACCGGCACACTGGCCACCATCGGCTCCGACGGCCAGCCGCACCTGACCGCCATGTGGTACGCCGTCGTCGACGGCGAGATCTGGCTGGAGACCAAAGCCAAGTCGCAGAAAGCGGTCAACCTCAGCCGGGATCCGCGAGTCAGCTTTCTGATCGAGGACGGCCACACCTACGACACCCTGCGCGGGGTCTCCTTCGAGGGCGTGGCCGAGATCGTCGACGATCCCGACGTCTCGCACCGCGTGGGGGTCAGCGTCTGGGAGCGCTACACCGGCCCCTACACCGACGAGATGAAGCCGTTCGTCGAGCAGATGATGAACAAGCGCGTCTGTGTGCGCATCGTCCCCCGCCGCGCCCGCTCGTGGGACCACCGCAAGCTCGGCCTGCCGCACATGCCGGTCGGCGGTTCCACCGCACCCGCGGTCCCGGAACCGGCCGGTGAATGACCGGTCAACGGTCTTTGTAGCCCCGATGGGATTCGAACCCACGCTACCGCCGTGAGAGGGCGGCGTCCTAGGCCGCTAGACGACGGGGCCAGAACCGATCCGAGCTGCCAGCATAGCTCACCCGGCTAAGCCCACCTAATCGCTTGCGGTGGGCATCTTTTGCTGGAATCTTTTGCTGGGGTACCAGGACTCGAACCTAGAATGGCTGAACCAGAATCAGCTGTGTTGCCAATTACACCATACCCCACTACCTGCCTGAAACCGCTGCTCTGAGCGATCCCGGGCGGCTGAAGCCACCTCGTGGGACCACCGCCGCCAGCTGTTGTCGGCCTTCGCGAACCGCAGTGCAGACTACCAAATACTTCGCGCGCGTTCCGCACGCCAGTCGTTCCTAGCCGGTGCGCGCACCCCGCAGGCGTAGCAGGCTGCGGTCGCGGCCGAGCAGTTCGAGGGACTCGAACAGCGGCGGGCTGACCGTCGCACCGGTGGCGGCCACCCGGATCGGGCCGAACGCCTTGCGTGGTTTGAGCCCCAGCCCCTCGATGAGCGCGCCTTTGAGCGCGTCCTCGATGTGCGCCGCGGTCCACTCCGGCACCGCGTCCAGCGAGGCCAGGGCCGCGTCCAGCACCGTGTCGGCCTCGGGCCCCAGCTCCTTGGCGGCGGCCTTGGGGTCGAGAGCGTATTCGTCGTCGCTGAGAAACTTCAGCAGGTCCCAGGCGTCGCCGAGGACCACGATGCGGGTCTGCACCAGCGCGGCCGCCGCGGCGAAGCCGGCGTCGTCCAGCCCGGTGCGACGGTCGTGCGCGCTGAAATGGTCGCGCAGCCGGGCGGTGAAGTCGGCCGCGTCGAGCATGCGGATGTGCTCGGCGTTGAGCGCGTCGGCCTTCTTCTGGTCGAAACGGGCCGGATTGGAGTTGACGTCGACGACGTCGAACGCGGCAACCATCTCGTCGAGGCTGAACAAGTCATGGTCGTCCGCGATCGCCCAGCCGAGCAGCGCCAGGTAGTTCAGCAGCCCCTCGGGGATGAAACCGCGCTCCCGGTGGGTGAACAGGTTCGACTCCGGGTCACGCTTGGAAAGCTTCTTCGTCCCCTCCCCCAACACGGTTGGCAGGTGCGCGAATTCCGGGGTCCGCTCGGCGACGCCGATCCGGATCAGCGCCCGGTAGAGCGCGAGCTGACGGGGCGTCGAGGGCAGCAGGTCCTCGCCCCGCAGCACGTGGGTGATCTTCATCAGCGCGTCGTCGCACGGGTTGACCAAGGTGTACAAGGGATCTCCGCTGGCGCGGGTCAGCGCGAAATCGGGCACGCTGCCCGCCGCGAAGGTGGTGGGCCCACGCACCAGGTCGTCCCAGTGAAGGTCCTCGTCGGGCATCCGCAGGCGCACCACGGGCTTACGGCCCTCGGCCAGGAACGCCGAGCGCTGCGCGTCGGTCAGCTGGCGGTCGAAATTGTCGTACCCGAGCTTGGGGTTGCGGCCGGCGGCGATGTGCCGCGCCTCGACCTCCTCCGGCGTGGAGAAGGCGTAATAGGCCTCACCCGCTTCGAGCAACCTGGCCACCACGTCGCGGTAGATGTCCTTGCGCTGCGACTGCCGGTACGGCGCGTAGGGGCCACCGACCTCGGGTCCCTCGTCCCAGTCGAGGCCGAGCCAGCGCAGCGCGTCGAGCAATGCCAGGTAGCTTTCCTCGGTGTCGCGCTGCGCGTCGGTGTCCTCGATGCGAAAGACGAAGGTGCCGCCGGTGTGTCGAGCGTAGGCCCAGTTGAACAGTGCGGTTCGGACCATCCCGACGTGCGGGGTGCCGGTGGGCGACGGGCAGAAACGGACCCGGACGTCGGTGCTGGGGACGCCGGTGTTGGGGACGCCGGTGTTGGGGCTCACGACTTTCCTTTGCGGACTACGGGATTGGTCAGGGTTCCGATTCCCTCGATGGTGACCGAGACGGTGTCGCCGTCCTCGAGGGGACCCACCCCCGCCGGTGTGCCGGTCAGGATCAGGTCGCCGGGCAGCAAAGTCATCACGGCAGAGATCCACTCCACGATCGCGCCGATGTCGTGGACCATCAGCGAGGTGCGGCTGTGTTGCTTGGTCTCGTTGTTGACCTCGGTGCGCAATTGGAGGTCGGCCGGGTCCAGCGGTGTGAGGTCGGTGACGATCCAGGGCCCGACCGGGCAGAAGGTGTCATGCCCTTTGGCCCGGGTCCACTGGCCGTCGGCCTGCTGCTGGTCGCGCGCCGAGACGTCGTTTCCGATGGTGTAGCCGAGAATGTTCTCGGCGGCCCGCGCAGCCGGGACGTCCTTGCATGCCCGGCCGATCACCACCGCCAACTCGCCCTCGAAATGCACCGGTGATGCATTGGCAGGCAGAAGAATCGGCACGTTCGGTCCGATGATCGCGGTGCTGGGCTTGAGGAAGATGACCGGGTCCGCCGACGCCGGGCCGGTCATGTTGCTCATCTCCGCGATGTGGTCGGCGTAGTTCTTGCCGACGCAGACCACCTTGCTGGCCAGGATCGGCGCCAGCAGTCGGACGTCGGCCAGCGGCCACGATCGGCCTGTGAAGGTGGGCATGCCGAAAGGATGCTCGGCGATCTCGCGGACGGTCATTCCGGCGGGGCCGGCGGGGTCGCCCTCGATGCTGACGAAGGCAGGTTTACCAGAGAGTCCGTCCGGGCTGGCGATTCGACCAAGGCGCATTCACTTGAGCCTAGTCTGGCGACGGTCCGGGCTCCCGCGGCCCGCGGCCCAGCCGGGCGTGGCGGCTCGTCGGCCCCTGCGCGTTCAGCGATGTCCCATCACCGTGTGCAACCATGAGCAGATGCCGACCGACCCGGGTTCTGGGGGCCAGTGCAGCGCGGGCGCCCGGTGGTCGGTCATGGCCATTTCACTGGGGGTGACGGCGAGTTCGTTCCTGTTCATCAACGGCGTCGCCTTTATGATTCCCGCGCTGGAGTCTGCCCGCGCGATCCCGCTGACCGAGGCGAGCCTGCTGTCGTCCATGCCCAGCTGGGGCATGGTCGTCACCCTGGTGCTCTGGGGTTACGTGCTGGACCGCGTCGGCGAACGCGTGGTACTGACCGCGGGTTCCGCGCTGACCGCGCTGGCGGCGTACTCCGCGGCGTCGGTCCACGCGCTGTTTCTGACCGGCGTGTACCTGTTCCTCGGCGGCATGGCCGCCGCGAGCTGCAACAGCGCCGGCGGACGGCTGGTGTCCGCGTGGTTCCCGCCGCATCAGCGCGGCCTGGCCATGGGCATCCGCCAGACCGCGCAACCTCTGGGAATCGCCTTGGGCGCAATGGTGATTCCCGAGCTCGCCGAACGGGGGCCGAGTGCGGGCCTGATGTTTCCGGCCTTCGCGTGCACGACGGCGGCGGTAGCCGCGGCAATCGGGATCGTCGACCCGCCGCGGAAATCCCGACAAGCGGCCACCGGTCAGGAATTGGCCAGTCCCTACCGCAGGCCATTCGTGCTGACGCGCATCCACGCGGTGGCCGGTCTGCTGATGATGCCGCAGACGGTCACCGTGACGTTCATGCTGGTGTGGCTGATCAACAACCTGCACTGGTCGATCGCTGCCGCCGGCGCCATGGTCATCATCTCGCAGCTCCTGGGTGCCGCGGGCCGCATCATGGTCGGCCGCTGGTCGGACAGGATCGGGTCACGGATGCGGCCGGTCCGCATCATCGCCGGCGCGGCCGCCGTGACCCTCTTCCTGCTGGCGTGGGCCGATCATCTGAATTCGCGATACCAGGTGGTGCTGATGATCGCCATCTCGGTGATCGCGGTCCTCGACAACGGTTTGGAGGCGACCGCGATCACCGAGTTCGCCGGGCCGTTCTGGAGTGGGCGCGCCCTGGGCATCCAGAACACCACGCAGCGGCTGATGGCGGCCGCCGCGCCGCCGGTGTTCGGTGCGCTGATCACGGCGTCGAAGTATCCCGTCGCCTGGGGCCTGTGCGGACTGTTCCCGTTGCTGGCGGCGCCGTTGGTGCCGACGCGCCTGCTCCCGCCCGGACTGCAGCCTAGAGCGCGGCGGCAATCCGTTCGCCGACTTCGCCGGTGGCGCGCCGTTCGCTCCCGCGGGTCGACAGATAGGCCGCGACAGCCCGATCGACCCTGAGGGCGGCGTCGTTCTCCCCCAGGTGGGCGAGCAGCAGCGCCACCGACATGATCGCCGCGGTCGGGTCCGCGATCCCTTGCCCGGCGATGTCCGGCGCGCTGCCGTGCACGGGCTCGAACATCGACGGGTTGGCGCGGGTGGCGTCGATGTTTCCACTGGCCGCCAGGCCGATTCCGCCGCACACCGCCGCGGCCAGGTCGGTGATGATGTCGCCGAACAGGTTGTCGGTGACGATCACGTCGAAGCGCCCCGGATCGGTGACCAGGAAGATGGTGGCGGCGTCGACGTGCAGATAGGCCACCTGGACGTCAGGATATTGCGCGCCGACCTCGGCCACCATCCTCGACCACAGCGTCCCGGCGAACGCCAGCACGTTGGTCTTGTGCACCAGTGTCAGGTGCTTGCGCCGCCGCTGCGCGCGCTCGAACGCGTCGACGACCACACGACGAACCCCGAACGCGGTGTTCAGGCTCACCTCGGTCGCGACCTCGTGGGGCGTCCCGACGCGGATCGCGCCGCCGTTACCGGTGTAGGGCCCTTCGGTTCCCTCACGGACCACCACGAAGTCGATCTGCGGGTTTCCGGCGAGCGGGCTGCTCACACCCGGAAAGAGCCGGGACGGCCGCAGGTTGACGTGATGGTCCAGCGCAAAACGCATGCGCAGCAACAGGCCTCGCTCCAGCACCCCGCTGGGCACCGAGGGATCACCGATCGCCCCGAGCAGAATGGCGTCGTGCTCGCGCAGTTCGGCGAGCACCGATTCCGGCAGCAACTCGCCGGTGGCGTGGTACCGCCGGGCACCGAGGTCGTAGTCGGTCTTCTGCACGCCGGGCAGTACCGCGTCGAGGACCTTGACCGCCTCGGCCACCACCTCGGGGCCGATCCCGTCGCCGGCGATGATCGCGAGCTTCATCGACGCCGCTCCGCGCCGGCGCCGTTCACGACAGGTCGACCACTTCGAGCTTGTTGGCGCTCACGGCGGCCGCGATCGCCGACCGTACCTCCGCGGGGACGTCCCGGTCCAGCCGCAGCAGGATGGTCGCTCCCGGCCCCTCGGTGTCCTCGGACAGCTGCGCGGCGTGGATGTTCACCCCGGCTCCACCCAGCAGGGTGCCGATCTTGCCCAGCGCACCGGGCTGGTCGACGTAGTTGATCACCAGGTTGGTGCCCTCGGCGCGCAGGTCGAAGTTGCGGCCGTTGATCTGAACGATCTTCTCGGTCAGCTGCGGCCCCGACAAGGTGCCGGCCACGTTGACGGTCGACCCGTCCGGACCGACCGCCCGCACGTCGACCACGCTGCGGTGGTTGGGGCTCTCCGTGGCCTTCGTGATCTCGGCGGTCACGCCGCGCTCCTCGGCCAGCGCGGGCGCGTTGACGAACGTCACGGTGTCCTCGATGACGGCCGAGAACAGTCCGCGCAACGCCGACAGGCGCAGCACCTCGACGTCCTCGGCGGCCAACTCGCCGCGCACCTGCACCGAAACCGACGCCGGCAGCCCACTGGACAGGGCGGCGACCAGCACCCCCAGCTTGCGCACCAGGTCCAGCCAGGGCGCCACCTCTTCGTTGACCGCACCCCCGCCGACATTGACGGCATCCGGGACGAACTCCCCGGCCAGGGCCAGCTTCACGCTTTCCGCGACGTCGGTGCCGGCCCGGTCCTGAGCCTCGGCCGTGGACGCGCCCAGGTGCGGCGTCACCACCACCTGCGGCAGCTCGAACAGCGGGCTCTCGGTGCACGGTTCCTTGGCGAAGACGTCGAGACCGGCGCCGCGGACGTGGCCACTGCTGATGGCCTCGGCCAGCGCGGCCTCGTCCACCAGGCCGCCGCGCGCGGCGTTGACGATGATGACGCCCGGCTTGGTCTTGGCCAGAGCCTCCTTGTCGATCAGCCCCGCCGTCTCGGGCGTCTTGGGCAGGTGCACCGAGATGAAGTCGGCGCGGGCCAGCAGATCGTCGAGCGAGAGCAGTTCGATGCCGAGCTGCGCGGCGCGGGCCGCTGACACGTAGGGGTCGTAGGCCACGAGGTGCGCGCCGAAGGCCGCGAGCCGTTGGGCGACCAGTTGCCCGATCCGGCCCAGCCCGACGATGCCGGCGGTCTTGCCGAGGATCTCAGTGCCCGAGAACGACGACCGTTTCCAGGTGTGGGCGCGCAGGGAGGCGTCGGCGGCCGGGATCTGGCGGGCGGCGGACAGCAGCAGGGCCATGGCGTGTTCCGCGGCGCTGTGGATGTTGGACGTCGGGGCGTTGACCACCAGCACGCCGCGCTCGGTGGCAGCGCCGACGTCCACGTTGTCCAGCCCCACGCCGGCGCGGGCCACGATCTTCAGCTTGGGGGCCGCCGCCAGCACCTCGGCGTCGACGGTGGTGGCCGAGCGCACCAGCAGCGCGTCGGCCTCACCCACCGCGGCCAGCAGCTTCTCGCGGTCGGGTCCGTCCACCCAGCGCACCTCGACCTGGTCCCCGAGCGCGGCGACGGTTGACTGGGCAAGTTTGTCGGCGATCAACACAACAGGCAAGTTCACGCTGTCAGCCTATCGGCTGCGTTTTTCGCGCGCGGCGGACGGTCGGCGCGTCAGCGGGTGGGACGCGAAAGCCACCTGGCTTTTCCTCGGCGCCAACACCTTTCGCGACGACATATCGCCGGTGCCACCGTCGCGGTTACGCTGCCCTGATGACCAGACTCGCGATCATCTACTACTCGGCCACCGGGCACGGCACCACGATGGCGCGACGCGTCGCCGCGGCGGCCGAGTCCGAGGGCGCCGAGGTCCGGGTGCGCCACGTCACCGAGACCCTCGACCCGGAAGCGTTCGCGCACAACCCGGCGTGGACTGCGAACTACGAAGCGACCAAGGATCTCCCCGCGGCCACCGGCGAGGACATCGTGTGGGCCGATGCGGTGATCTTCGGTTCGCCGACCCGCTTCGGCTCCCCCGCAGCACAATTGCGCGCCTTCCTCGACTCCCTGGGCGGCCTGTGGTCGCAGGGCAAGCTCGCCGACAAGGTCTACGCGGCCTTCACGTCGTCGAACACCCTGCACGGCGGGCAGGAGACCACGCTGGTCAGCCTCTACCTCACGCTGATGCATTTCGGCGGCTTCATCGTGCCGCCGGGGTACACCGACCCGGCCAAGTTCGTCGACGGCAACCCCTACGGGGTGAGCCTGGTCTCCGCCCACGACAACATCGAGGTCATCGACGATCCCACCGCGAACGCCCTGGACCACCTGGCCCGCCGGGTGGTGACTGTCGCGGGGCGCCTCGCGTCGCCCCGCGTCACGCCAGAGTGACCGTGGTGGCCGAACGCCACTCTGGCGTGACGCTCGGGGTTACGCCGTCTCGGTGATCGGGCGGTCCACCCAGCTCATCAGGTCGCGCAGCTTCTTGCCGGTGACCTCGATCGGGTGCTCGGCGTTCTGTTTGCGCAGCTCCTCGAGCTGTTTGTTGCCGCCCTCGACGTTGGCGACCAGCTTCTTGACGAAGCTGCCGTTCTGGATGTCGCGCAGGATCTCGCGCATCCGCTCCTTGGTGCCGGCGTCGATGACGCGGGGCCCCGACAGGTACCCGCCGAATTCCGCGGTGTCGGACACCGAGTAGTTCATCCGGGCGATACCGCCCTCGTACATCAGATCGACGATCAGCTTGAGCTCGTGCAGCACCTCGAAGTACGCCATCTCCGGCGGATAACCCGCCTCCACCATCACGTCGAATCCGGTCTTCACCAATTCCTCTGTGCCGCCGCACAACACGGCCTGTTCGCCGAAGAGGTCGGTCTCCGTCTCGTCTTTGAACGTGGTCTTGATGACGCCGGCGCGGGTGCCGCCGATGCCCTTGGCGTAGGACAGCGCCAGCGCCTCGCCCTTCCCGGTCGGATCCTGGTCCACGGCGATCAGGCACGGCACGCCTTTGCCGTCGACGAACTGCCGGCGCACCAGGTGCCCGGGGCCCTTCGGGGCGACCATCGCGATGGTGACCCCGGCGGGGGGCTTGATCAGCCCGAAGTGGATGTTGAGCCCGTGCCCGAAGAACAGCGCGTCACCGTCTCTCAGGTTGGGCTCGATGTCGCCTGCGAAGATCTCCGCCTGCGCGGTGTCGGGGGCCAGCAGCATGATCACGTCGGCCCACCTGGCGACCTCCGCGGGAGTGTCGACCTGCAGGCCCTGCTCCTCGACCTTCGCCCGGGACCTCGAGCCCTCCTTGAGGCCCACCTTCACCTGCACGCCCGAGTCGCGCAGGCTCAGCGCGTGGGCGTGCCCCTGGCTGCCGTAGCCGATCACACCGACCTTGCGGCCGGCGATGATCGCCAGGTCTGCGTCGTCGTCGTAGAACATCTCCAATGCCTCGGATGGCACGTTCCCTGTCTCCTTCGTGTTCACAACAGCTGAAATCTATTTGGTGCCCAGGCCGCGCGGACCGCGCGACAGCGACACCACTCCGGACTGGACGATCTCGCGGACACCGAACGGCTCCAACACCCGCAGCAGCGCCTCGATCTTGCCGCGATTACCGGTGGCCTCGATGGTCAGCGCCTCCGGCGACACGTCGATCACCTTGGCGCGGAACAGGTTCACCGCTTCGATCACCTGGCTGCGGGTGCCGGCGTCGGCCCGCACCTTGATCAGCGCCAGCTCGCGAGACACCGCATTGCCCTCGTCGAGCTCGACGATCTTGATGACGTTGATCAGCTTGTTGAGCTGCTTGGTCACCTGCTCGAGCGGGGTCTCCTCGGCAGAGACGACGATCGTCATCCGCGACATGTCCTTGCTCTCGGTGGCGCCGACGGCCAGCGACTCGATGTTGAACCCGCGGCGGGAGAACAACGCCGCCACCCGCGCGAGCACACCGGGCTTGTCCTCGACGAGCACGGACAACGTATGAGTGTTCATCAGGCGTGCCCTTCGCTTTCGTCGTCGAACAGCGGCCGGATGCCGCGGGCCGCCTGGATCTCGTCGTTGCTGGTCCCGGCGGCCACCATCGGCCAGACCTGGGCGTCGGCGCCGACGATGAAGTCGATCACCACCGGGCGATCATTGATGGCGCGCGCCGCGGCGATCACGTCGGCCACGTCTTCGGGGCGCTCGCAACGCAATCCGACGCAGCCCAGGGCCTCGGCCAGCTTGACGAAGTCCGGGATGCGATGCGAGTGGGTGGCCAGGTCGGTCTGCGAGTACCGCTCCGCGTAGAACAGGGTCTGCCACTGGCGCACCATGCCCAGGTTGCCGTTGTTGATCAGCGCCACCTTGATCGGCACACCCTCGATGGCGCAGGTCGCCAGCTCCTGATTGGTCATCTGGAAGCAGCCGTCGCCGTCGATCGCCCAGACCTCGGCGTCAGGGCGGGCGATCTTGGCGCCCATGGCCGCCGGGATGGCGAACCCCATGGTGCCCAGTCCCCCGGAGTTGAGCCAGGTGCGCGGCTTCTCATAGGAGATGAACTGCGCCGCCCACATCTGGTGCTGGCCGACGCCGGCGACGTACACCGCATCGGGACCGGCGCTCTGGCCCAGCGTCTCGATCACCAGTTCCGGGCTCAGGCTGCCGTCGCTCTGCGGGCCGTAGCTCAGCGGGTAGGTCGACTTGACGTCGTCCAGATAGGCCCACCAGTCGGTCAGGTCGGCCGTGCCCGCGACATCAAGGTGGCGCAGCATCGCGATGAGTTCGGTGATGACCGCTTTGACGTCACCGACGATCGGCACGTCGGCGTGCCGGTTCTTGCCGATCTCGGCCGGGTCGATGTCGGCGTGGATGACCTTGGCCTCCGGCGCGAAGGTGTCCAGCTTGCCGGTGACCCGGTCGTCGAACCGGGTGCCCAGTGCGATCAGCAGGTCGGCGCGCTGCAGCCCCGCCACGGCCGCGACCGTGCCGTGCATGCCCGGCATGCCCAGGTGCTGGCGGTGGCTGTCCGGGAACGCGCCGCGCGCCATCAGCGTGGTGACGACCGGGATGCCGGTCAGCTCGGCCAGCTCGGCCAGCTGCCCGGTCGCCTCGCCGCGGATGACGCCGCCGCCGACGTAGAGCACCGGTTTGCGGGCGGCCGCGATCAGCTTGGCGGCCTCGCGGATCTGCCTGTTGTGCGGCTTGGTGTTCGGCTTGTAACCGGGCAGGTCCAGGCGCGGCGGCCAGCTGAACGTGCACTGGCCCTGCAGCACGTCCTTGGGGATGTCGACGAGCACCGCGCCGGGGCGCCCGGTGGCGGCGATGTGGAACGCCTCGGCGATCACCCGCGGGATCTCGTCGCCGGAGCGGACCAGGAAGTTGTGCTTGGTGATCGGCATCGTGATGCCGGAGATGTCGGCCTCCTGGAAGGCGTCGGTCCCGATCAGCGAACGCCCGACCTGCCCGGTGATGGCGACTACGGGGATCGAGTCCATCTGCGCGTCGGCCAGCGGGGTCACCAGGTTGGTGGCGCCCGGACCCGAGGTCGCCATGCACACCCCGACCTTGCCGGTGGCGTGCGCGTAGCCGCTGGCGGCATGCCCGGCGCCCTGCTCGTGGCGCACCAGCACGTGGCGCAGTTTCTTGGAGTCGAACAGCGGGTCGTAGACGGGAAGCACGGCGCCGCCGGGAATTCCGAAGATGACCTCGACGCCGAGTTCCTCCAGCGACCGGATCACCGACTGGGCGCCGGTGAGTTGTTGCGGCGCAACACCTTTCGATCCGACGGCGGGGGGCTTCGCGGCGGGCTTGACCGCGTCCGAGGCGATGTCGGCCGCGTTGGGTGGCTGCGGGGTGTGCGGCCTGGTGGGAGCGCTCACTGTCGTTTGGTCCTTATTCACTCTGGGGGCTCGCTGTGGGCAACAAAAAACCCCCGTCAGCTCAGCTGCTGCACGAGGGTTGCGCGTTGGTGCTGGATCGCTTCAAATGCCGTAAAGCTGGTCAGGCCCCAACGCGCCGACCGATTACTACGAGCATTTGGGGGAGCATCTCGGGGAGCATCCCGGGCTTTCCGACGGTATCCATACTGACCGACGTTAGCCTTCGCACTGCTCAACCGTCAAATCCGGCGGCCACCCGGGTAGGTGCCGGATCGCGCGGTGGGATGATGCGGGGGTGGCTACCGGATCATCTTCCCAAACCCCCATGGTGATCAAGATCTCGCCGATCGCGCACCTGGCCGTCGGGTTCTTCGCGCTCGGGCTGCTGATCCCGGTGCTGGCCTGGCCACCGTCGGCACCCCTGCTCGTGATCCCGGTGGTGCTCTCCGCGCTGATCGTGCGGCTGCGGACCGTCGCCGACGACCGGGGGGTCACCGTCCGGACGCTGCTGGGCAGCCGGACGGCGAGATGGGAGGAGATAGACGGTCTGCGCTTCCACAAGGGGTCATGGGCGCGCGCACACCTCAGGAGCGGCACGGACCTGCGACTGCCGGCGGTGGACTTCGCCTCGCTGCCCAAGCTGACCGGGGCCAGCTCCGGGAGGGTGCCCAACCCCTACGCCTGAGGCGTCAGGGTCTGACGGCGCCTGAGGCGTCAGGAGATCGGATTGACGCCGTTGAGCAGTACCCACACCCCGATGCCGGCGGCGATGCCGGCCAGCAGGGCGACGAACGAACCGATGAAGGGACGGTGGGCCCAGCCCCGGCCGGCGTCCAGGCCGTAACGGCCCGGCCCGCACAGGATCACCGCCACGGCCAGGACGATCAGCGTGATCTGGTACTCGTGCCCGTCCGGCAGGAAGTACGACAAGGTGTGGGGGTGCGGCCGCGCCGAGACGCCTGCCAGCAGGCCGTTGATCAGGAACGCGAGCGCGCCTGCCGCGGCGATCGGGGTGAACAGCCCCAGCACCAGCAGCACACCCGCGACGACCTCGCCGCCGGCGCTGACGTAGGCCAAAATGTCCGCGTGCTGGTAGCCGACGTCGGACAGCGAGTTCCTGAATCCGGTGACGCCCGAGCCACCCCACCAGCCGAACAACTTCTGCAATCCGTGGGCGCCCAGTACCACGCCGAGCCCGACCCGCAGAACCAGCAGACCCAGATGCTGGGTGCCGCGGCGGCCGACGGCGTGCTCACGCTCGTCGGCCTCGTCGGCATCGATGTGCGTGGGCTCGACAGACGCGGGCCGGGCCGGCATCTGGGGTTCGACGTACGGCAACGGCTCCTGGTTGTCGAGAAGGTGGTATGCCGGGGCGCCGTGACCACCCGTGTGGTTGGGGTCGGCGTACGGGATGACGGTGGTGGTTCCGAAGTCGCCCGGGTACCCGATCGGCGTCATGTCGTCTTCGGGGTCGACCAAACGTGCCGAGGCGGGGCGCCCCGGGGTCGGCTCCGGGGATTGATCCGGCCGCTGCCACGGTGCGTCATGCGATTGACTGGTCACGCGTGCCAGGGTAAGGGCATTTGTGCCCGAATTGGGGATTTGAGCGGCGCTTTCGCCCGGCAATCGGCGCTCATACCGCTGAAATCGTCCGTCGAGGCCCCGAATGCCCCGATTTGTCCCATCGGAGGGCCGCAAGGGGCGTCGGGCGCGGGCGTGTGGCGACGGCGCGGGAGTTGTCCGTAGCCTGTCGGTCATGCGACTAGGGCGTTCAGGGCGCTGGGTGCGGGGTGGGCTCGCCGCACTTTCCGCGGTGGTGCTGGTGTCCAGCGGTTGCGCACGGTTCAACGACGCCCTGTCCCAGCCCTTCACCACCAACCCGGAGCTCAAGCCCCAACCCAGCTCGACGCCTCCCCCCCCACCGCCGCTGCCGCCCACGCCGTTCCCCAAGGAGTGCCCGGCTCCGGGAGTGATGCAGGGCTGCCTGGGCAGCACCAGCGGCCTCATCATGGGCATGGACAGCAAAACCGCGCTGGTCGCCGAGCGCCTCACCGGCGCGGTCAAAGACGTCTCGGTCAGCGCCGAACCGAAGGTGAAAACCGTCATCCCGGTCGACCCGTCCGGGGACGGCGGTCTGATGGACATCGTGCTCTCGCCCACCTACAACCAAGACCGCCTGATGTACGCCTACATCAGCACGCCCACCGACAACCGGGTGATCCGCATCGCCGACGGCGACATCCCCAAGGACATCCTGACCGGCATCCCCAAGGGGGCGACGGGCAACATGGGGGCGCTGGTCTTCACCAGCCCCACCACCCTGGTCGTGATGACCGGCGACGCGGGTGACCCCGCGCTGGCCGCCGATCCCAATTCGCTGGCCGGCAAGGTGCTGCGCATCGAGCAGCCGACCACGGTGGGCCAGGCGCCGCCGACGACGGCCCTCTCCGGCATCGGCTCGGGCGGCGGACTGTGCATCGACCCCGTCGACGGGTCGTTGTACATCGCCGACCGCACCCCGACAGCGGACCGGCTGCAGCGCATCACCAGGACCTCGGAGGTCTCCACGGTGTGGACGTGGCCGGACAAGCCCGGAGTGGCCGGCTGCGCGGCGATGGACGGCACCGTGCTGATCAACCTGATCAACACCGAGCTCACGGTGGCGGTACGGCTGGCACCTTCCACGGGCGCGGTCACCGGTGAGCCCGACGTCGTGCGCAAGGACACCCATGCCCACGCCTGGGCGCTGCGGGTGTCGCCGGACGGCAACGTGTGGGGTGCGACCGTCAACAAGACCGCCGGAGACGCCCAGAAACTCGACGACGTGGTCTTTCCGCTGTTCCCGCAGGGCGGCGGCTTCCCCCGCAACAACGACGACAAGACGTGACCGATCGCGGCCGGCTCACAGGCCGCCGAGGGTGAACCTGACGCCGTACCGGTGCGCCGCATCGGCCGGCGCCCTGTCGAAAAGCCGCTGCGAGGCCTCACGCCCGGGGGCGGTGTCGTCGAAGTCGGACAGATACAGCGGCTCCTCAGAGGACTCGGGGGCCCAGGTGGCGACGGGTGTCAGCAGGCACATCATGTGGTCCCCGATGTCGAGACGGCCCACCGTCGTGCCGACGAACCAGGCGATCGCGGCGTCGAGGATCGGCATCCCCTGTGGACCCGCCCGCCACGAACAACGATCGAAACTGTCGACATTCGACCGGTTTTGGTCGCCGAACAGTTCGGCGACCCCAAGGTGCTGCCGCGGCAGGACGTGCACGGCCAGGTGCTGCGATCGGCTGGCCGCTTCGAAGCCATGGCTTTTCCTGGCGATGCCGACCAGGAATCCCGGCGGGTCGACGCTGGCCTGATTGGCGAAGCTGACCAGACAACCCGAGGGCCGGCCGTCGTCGTGGGTCGTCACCACGAACACCGGATGGTCCAGCATGGCCATGAGGTCTTCGAACGATTCATCCACCACGTGTACATCATGGATGCGCGCGGCAGGCGTTCGCCAGGGTTTCGGCGTGTTCGTCCGGGTGCAAGCGACCGGAGGCCGTTACCCCTGCCCGCAGGCGGCCAGAACGAGTTCACGCACCCGCGCGGCGTCGGCCTGTCCGCGGGTGGCCTTCATGACCGCGCCGACGATCGCGCCCGCCGCGGCCACCTTGCCGCCGCGGATCTTCTCCGCGACATCGGGATTGGCGGCCAGCGCCTCCTCGACGGCGGCCTGTGTCACCGAGTCGTCGCGCACCAGCGCCAGACCCCGGGCGGTCATCACCTGCTCGGGTTCGCCTTCGCCTGCCAGCACCCCCTCCACCACCTGGCGGGCCAGCTTGTTGGACAGTTTGCCCTCGTCGACCAGTGCCACGACGGCGGCGACCTGGGCCGGCGTCACGGCGAGCTCGTCGAGGGAGACACCGGCCTCGTTGGCCTTCTGCACCAGAAAGTTGCCCCACCATGCGCGAGCCTGCTCGGGCGAGGCGCCACGCTCGACGGTCGCGGCGACCAGTTCGACGGCTCCGGCGTTGACGAGATCGCGCATCACCTCGTCGGAAACGCCCCACTCCTGCTGAATCCGCTTGCGGCTCAACCACGGTAGCTCGGGAATTGTCTGCCGCAGCTGCTCGACCAGATCGCGGCTGGGAGCCACGGGCTCCAGGTCGGGCTCGGGGAAGTAGCGATAGTCCTCTGCGGTCTCCTTGACGCGGCCCGGGCTGGTGTAACCCGCCTCGTGAAAGTGCCTGGTTTCCTGGGTGATCCGGCCTCCGGAGGTCAAAACGGCACCCTGGCGCTGCATTTCGTAGCGCACGGCGACCTCCACGCTGCGCAGCGAGTTGACGTTCTTGGTCTCGGTACGGGTGCCGAACTCAGAAGCCCCGGTGGGCTTCAGCGACACGTTGGCGTCGCAGCGCATCGAGCCCTGGTCCATCCGGACATCGGAAACACCCAATGCCCGCAACAGGTCTCGCAATGCCGTCACGTAGGCCCGGGCGATCTGGGGGGCCCGCGCCCCGGCCCCGACGATCGGCTTGGTGACGATCTCGATCAGTGGCACGCCAGCCCGGTTGTAGTCGATCAGCGACGTCGTCGCCCCGTGGATACGCCCGGTCTCACTGCCCAGGTGGGTCAGCTTCCCGGTGTCCTCCTCCATGTGCGCTCGCTCGATCTCGACCCGCCAGGTGGTGCCGTCTTCCAGCGGCGCCTCAAGGTAGCCGTTGACGGCGATCGGCTCGTCGTACTGCGAGATCTGATAGTTCTTCGGCATGTCCGGGTAGAAGTAGTTCTTCCGGGCGAAGCGGCACCAGGGCACGATCTCACAATTCAGGGCCAGCCCGATCCGGATCGCCGATTCCACTGCGGCACGGTTGAGCACCGGCAGCGAGCCGGGCAGACCCAGGCAGACCGGGCACACCTGGGTGTTGGGTTCGGCGCCGAAGTCGGTGGCGCAGCCGCAGAACATCTTGGTCGCGGTGGACAGCTCGACGTGCACCTCGAGCCCGAGCACCGGGTCGAAGCGCGCGACGACGTCGTCGTAATCCAGCAGTTCTGCGTCGGCAGCAACGGACATATGCCGATCCTAGTGGCGCCGCTGGAGCGCGCACCGGGGACCATGGCAGCCGGCTCGTCCGCTCGGGTGATCCGGCGCGGTCGCTGTGCGACGGCGCCGGGAGGCGCACCGGACCGGCATCATCCGAAGAAGGCCGCGGCGTCGTCGTAGCGGCCGGGGGGCACCAGTTTGAGTTGGCGCACCGCGTCGGCCAGCGGTACCCGCCCGATGTCCTGCCCGCGCAGCGACACCATCTGCCCGTATTCGCCGGCGTGCGCGGCGTCGGCGGCGTTGACGCCGAACCGGGTGGCCAGCACCCGGTCGTAGGCCGTCGGGGTGCCGCCGCGCTGCACGTGGCCCAACACCGTCACCCGCACCTCCTTGTTGATCCGCTTTTCCACCTCGACGGCCAGCTGAGCTGCCACACCGGTGAAACGCTCATGGCCGAACTCGTCGATCCCGCCCTCGCGCAACGCGATAGATCCCTCCACCGGCTTGGCCCCTTCGGCCACCACGCAGATGAAGTGCGAATCTCCACGCTGGAAGCGGCGTTTGACCAGCCGGCACACCTCCTCGATGTCGAAGGGCTGTTCGGGGATGAGCGTCATGTGCGCGCCGGAGGCCAGCCCGGCGTTCAGCGCTATCCAGCCCGCGTGCCTGCCCATCACCTCGACAAGCATCACCCGCTGATGGGATTCGGCGGTGCTGTGCAAACGGTCGATGGCGTCGGTGGCCACGGTCAACGCGGTGTCGTGGCCGAAAGTAACGTCGGTGCAATCGATGTCGTTGTCAATGGTCTTCGGCACACCGACCACGGGAACGTTCTGCTCCGACAGCCAGTGCGCGGCCGTCAGGGTACCTTCCCCGCCGATGGGGATCAGCACGTCGATGCCGTTGTCGTCCAGGGTCTGCTTGATCTGGTCCAGCCCGGCCCGCAGCTTGTCGGGGTGCACGCGCGCGGTGCCCAGCATCGTTCCGCCCTTGGCAAGCAGCCGGTCGTTGCGGTCGTCGTTCTGCAGCTGGATGCGGCGGTTCTCCAGCAGGCCGCGCCATCCGTCGGAGAACCCGACCACCGAGGAGCCGTAGCGGGCGTCGCAGGTGCGCACCACCGCCCGGATGACGGCGTTGAGACCGGGGCAGTCGCCGCCTCCCGTGAGAATTCCGATTCGCATGTCCTCATCTTGCACTGCTGGATCCCCGCGGCGGTGTCGGCGGACACGAAAGCACGGTGCCCGATGGTGGTGACCCCCAGCGTCGCCCGCCGCAACGCGTTTCCGTCTGCTTTGATGGCCTCGAGGCCTCGCAGCACTCCGCAGTGCCACCGAAGTCGACCCGAGTTCAGAGAAGCCGAAGTCCCGAGAAGCCGAGGAGAGCATCCGTGCCGGAAAGCGGAGCCGAACACCAAGAGCCGGTTCACGCAGTCATGGCGCGCGGGATCTCGATGAAAGGGCCGTGGGGACAAGTGTTCGCGCCTCTGGACCTCGACGTCGAGGCAGGCGGCGTGACCGTGTTGACAGCGCGCCCCGGACCGGGTCAGACGGCCCTGCTGATGATCCTCGCCGGCCGGATGAAACCGACGACCGGCACGATCACGGTTTTCGGCCGCACCAAGACCCGCGACATCTTCGGGGTGTCCGCCCTGGCGGGTGTCGAACAACTCGACGCGGTGTTCGAGTCGGTCACCGTCAGGGACCTGGTCACCGAGCAGTGCCGCTGGAACGCACGCTGGTACCGGTTGGTGCGGCGGGCAACCCAAACGGAATACGAAGCCCTGTGCCGGCCGGTGTTCGGCGAGCTGCCGCTGCCGCGGCTGAGCGCCTACGTCGACCAACTCGACGAACTGGACAGACTGCTGCTGCGCATCGCACTGGCCAACACCGCCCGGCCGCCACTTCTGGCGGTCGGCGACCTCGACCAAGTGGCCAGCCACCGCAGCCGAGAAACCCTGATCCGCCGGCTGGTCGCTCTCGGGGAGCATCAGACGTTGGTCACGGCGACGGTCAACCCCGTCGCCGACGATCTGGGCATCCGGGCACAACTCCCGGTCGCGGGTCTGGATGACGCGGGATCCACCGAGCCGGTCGGCATCGGAGAGCAGAAAGGCGACGACTGATCATGCTTGCCGGAATGTCATTGGGGACCGATCTCAAACGCTACTCCCGGGGCACCATGCCGCGCGTGGCGCTGCTCGCGATCATCGTGCTGCCGCTGCTGTACGGAGCGATGTACCTGTGGGCGTTCTGGAACCCGTTCGCCGCGATCGGCAAAATCCCTGTCGCACTGGTCGACGAGGATCGGGGTGCAGCCGTGGCGGGCCACGAGCTACACGCCGGCGACCAGGTGGCCGCCGCGCTGCTGGGATCCGGCCAGCTCGCCTTGCACCAGATGTCGGAAGCCGAGGCCGCCAAAGGTGTCGCCGACGGCAGCTACTACTTCTCGATCACACTCCCGGCCGACTTCAGCGAAGCCGTCGTCTCGCCCGCCGGGCCGCATCCCCGCAAGGCCCAGATCGACTTCCGTTTCAACGACGCCAACAACTATCTGGCGTCGGTGATGGGGCAGAACGCAGCCCGGGAAGTGCTCAACCAGGTCAGCGCCAAGGTCGGCGAGCAGGTCATCGGCACCGCCCTGAACCAGATCACCGGCGACGTCGAGAAGGCCTCCGGCGGCGCCGGCCAACTGGCCGATGGGTCCGGCATGCTCGCGCAGAATCTTGCCACCGCGCGTGACGGATCGGCCGCGCTGGCCGATGGCGCCCACCGGTTGTCAGCCGGGGTCGGGCAGGCCAGCGACCCGTTGCTGAAAATGGTGGACGATCTCGCCGCACTGGGTCTCGACCCGAATGAGGCCGGTGCGGTCGCGACGCAACTGAGCGGCAACCTGACGAACGTCACCGACCGTCTTGCGGCACTCAACATCGACTACCGGCAAGCCGCCGGGATCGTCAACCAGGTGGTGGACGGACTGCGCGCCAATCCGGATCCGAGCGTGCGGGGACTCGGCGACACGCTGGCCGGCGCGCAGCGTCTGCTCGACGCCAAGGGGATGGACCCGGCCACCGACGACGGTTTGGCCCGACTGCGTGGCAACGCCACGCAGCTGGAAAGCGATCTGGCCGACCCCAACAGCCGGCTGCGCACGTTGATCACCCGAGCGCTCGACGGCGGGATCAAATCCGATCTGGTCGCGTTGCGCACCGGCGCATCCGACCTCGATGCCGGCGCGCACAGGCTCAGCACCGGACTGGCGCAACTCTCGGACGGCAGTGCCCGACTCCACGACGGTGCACAGCAGTTGGCTGCGGGTCTTGGTGCGGCCGACACACGGATATCGGCACTGACCGACCAACAGCGCGTCCAGGTGGCCCAGATCCTGGCGAATCCCGTCGGCGTCGAATCCGATTTCACTCACCACGCGGCCACCTTCGGCACCGGGTTCGCACCGTTCTTCCTGCCGCTGGCGCTGTTCATCGGCGCGCTGATCATCTGGATGTTGCTGACCCCGCTGCAAACCCGCGCGATCGTCAGTGGGCTGGGCGCACTGCGGGTGGTGCTGGCGTCATACTGGCCGGCGCTGCTGCTGGCGGTGACCCAGGTGGCGCTGATGTACGCCGTCGTACATTTCGGGGTAGGGCTCAACGCCGTGTACACCCTGGGCACGGTGGGCTTCCTGATCCTGATCGCGGCCGCCTTCCTGGCCTTGATCCAGGCGTTCAACGCGGTGTTCGGCGTTGCGGTGGGTCGCGTGCTCACGCTGGCATTCTTGATGTTCCAGCTGGTGTCGTCAGGCGGTGTGTACCCGGTGGAGACAACGGCGAAGCCGTTTCAGATCCTGCATCCCTACGATCCGATGACCTACGCGGTCAACGGTCTTCGGCAGCTGACAGTGGGTGGTGCCGACGCCAGGCTGTGGATCTCGGTGGGCGTGCTGACCGCCGTGCTCGTCGCGTCGCTGGCGGCCAGTTCGTGGTCGGCCCACCGGGATCGTCAGTTCTCGTTGGAACGCTTGTACCCACCGATCGAGGTGTGACCCGGGCGCCGGTGCCGGCGTCAGAGCGCTGACGGCAGCGGCCCGCGGGCGGCCTCGTAGGCGGCGCCCACCCGGTAGAGACGGTCGTCGGCCAGGGCGGGCGCCATGATCTGCAGGCCGACCGGCAGGCCGTCGTCGGGCGACAGCCCCGACGGCACCGACATGCCGCAGTGCCCGGCCAGGTTCAGCGGCAGCGTGCACAGGTCGAACAGGTACATCGCCAGCGGGTCGTCGACCTTCTCGCCGAGCCGGAACGCGGTGGTCGGCGTGGCCGGCGACACCACGACGTCGACGGCCTGGTAGGCCTCGTCGAGGTCGCGGGCGATCAGCGTGCGCACCTTCTGCGCCTGGTTGTAGTAGGCGTCGTAATAGCCGGCCGACAGCGCGTAGGTGCCGATCATGATGCGCCGCTTGACCTCGGGCCCGAAACCGGCCGCGCGGGTCAGCGCCATCACCTCCTCGGCGCTGTGGCTGCCGTCGTCGCCGACCCGCAGCCCGTAGCGCATCGCGTCGAACCGCGCCAGGTTGGAAGACACCTCCGACGGCAGGATCAGGTAGTAGGCGGACAGCGCGTAATCGAAGTGCGGACAGTCGACTTCGCTCACCGCGGCGCCCAGCGCGATCAGTCGGTCCACCGCGGCCTGAAACGATGCCAACACCCCCGGCTGGTAGCCCTCGCCGCGCAGCTGGCGCACCACCCCGACGCGCACGCCCCGCAGGTCACCGCCCGCACCGGCGCGGGCGGCGCCGACCACGTCGGGCACCGCCACGTCCAGGGAGGTGGAGTCGCGGTGATCGTGCCCGGCGATCACCTGGTGCAGCAACGCGGTGTCGAGCACGGTGCGCGCACACGGGCCGCCCTGGTCAAGCGACGACGCGCAGGCCACCAGCCCGTAGCGGGACACCGTGCCATAGGTGGGCTTGACGCCCACGGTCGCGGTCAGTGCGGCCGGTTGGCGGATCGAGCCCCCCGTATCGGATCCCATCGCCAGGGGCGCCTGAAATGCGGCCAGCGCCGCCGCGCTGCCGCCGCCGGAGCCGCCGGGCACCCGCTCGACGTCCCACGGGTTGCGGGTGGGCCCGTAGGCGGAGTTCTCCGTCGAGGACCCCATCGCGAACTCGTCCATGTTGGTCTTGCCCAGGATCGGGATGCCGGCCGCGCGCAGGCGCAGCGTGACGGTGGCGTCGTAGGGTGCACGCCAGCCCGCAAGGATCTTCGAGCCGCAGGTGGTGGGCATATCCACCGCGGTGAACACGTCTTTGAGTGCGAGCGGGACTCCGGCCAGCGGCGAGGGCAGCCGCTCGCCGGCGGCCACCGCCTGGTCGACCGCGGCCGCCGCGGCCAGCGCCTCGTCGGCCGCCACATGCAAGAACGCGTGGTAGCGGTGGTCAGTGGCCTCGATCTGGTCCAGGCACGCCTGCGTGACCTCTGCCGACGACAGCTCTCTGGCGGCGATCTTGGCGGCCAGGGTCGCGGCGTCCAGCCGGATGGCGTCGTTCACTGGGCGTCCCCCAGGATCTGCGGCACGGCGAAGCGGCCGTCGACGGCCTCCGGCGCCCCGGCCAGCGCGTCCTGCTGGCTCAGGCAGGGCGCCTTCTCGTCCGGTCGCATCACGTTGACGTCCTTGAGCGGGTTGTCGGTCGCCTCCACGCCGCTGACGTCGACCGCGCGGACCTGGCTGACGTGGTTGAGGATGGCGTCGAGCTGGCCGGCGAAACTGTCCAGCTCGGTATCGGTCAACGCCAGCCGGGACAGGCGGGCCAGATGCGCGACCCCGTCGCGAGAGATCTGGGACACGAGCGAGAAGCCTAGCCGGGCGACGATGCGGCGCCGCAGGCGCCGCTGAGGAGCCGGGCCATCAGACCCAGCCGGGCGACGATGCGGCGCCGCAGGCGCCGCTGAGGAGCC
>NZ_JBMIOP010000294.1:0-8169 GCF_049197365.1 Mycobacterium sp. THU-M104 | reverse complement strand
GGCCACGCGCTTGCTGAAGGTTTCCAGCTGGCGCCGCAGCACCTCCGACGCCGTGGCGGCCATGAAGTCGCCCATCGTCTCGAAGTGGCGGAACAGGACCCCGACCGACACCCAGGCGCGCTTGGTGATCACCGCCGCCGAGGCGCGGGCGGAACCGGCCCGTAGAAGGCCATGTTGCGCAGGTGGGCGCCGGCGTCGGAGAACCCCATGTGGATGCTGGGGTCGGCGGCGAGCTTGTCGAGCTGGCGGGGCCGGTTGTTGGCGACCGTGGTGGTCCAGCGGACGTTGCGCTCGCCGTTGTCGACGAGCACGTCGAGGAAGGCGTCGCGCGGGTGCAGCCCGCGCGCGTCGGCGATCGCGCCGAAGCTCTTGCCGATCAACGACCGATCGGGGCATTCGAGGATCACCGCGTCGTGGAAGTCGCGGTGCCACAGCGACGGTTTTGCGGTCGCGATCCCGGTTGCGTGCCACACTTCGATGTCGGCTTTCAGGGTGGCCACCGTCCAGTCGAACGCCTTGCGTCGGGCGCCGAAATGGCGCGCCAACGCGCGAGCCTGGTCCTCGGTCGGGTCCAGCGTGGACCGAAACGCCTGCACACACCACCCGTCGGACACCTCGAAACGAGGCATCTCAGGCCGCCGCGGCGACAAGGGCACGCTTGGCCCGGTTAGCCGCAGCGCGTTTACCGCAGAGACGCGCGCACATCGAGGTCAGAATCTCTGTCATATCCCGCACCAGGTCATCGTCTACCTCGGCCGAGTCGACCACGACCAGCTCACGGCCCTGCGCGGCGAGTGAGGCTTCTACATACTCAGACCCGAACCGGCAGAACCGATCCCGATGCTCCACCACGATCCGCGTCACCGCCGGATCGCGCAACAGAGCAAGAAACTTTCGGCGATGCCCGTTCAGAGCGGAACCAACCTCAGTCACCACCTTGTCGACCGGAATCTGTTCGACCGTGGCCCACACGGTCACCCGCGCCACCTGCCGATCCAGATCAACTCTCCGGTCCGCCGACGGCACACGCGCATACACCGCCGCGCGGCCCCGCAGAGCCGTCTCAGCCGCCGCATCGTTCACCAGAATGAGCCGACCTACTCGTTGCGCCGGGACCGGCAACATCCCGGCGCGAAACCAGCGATGCGCGGTCACCCGCGCCACACCGTTTCGCTCCGCCCACGCCGCGAGATTCATGCTTCTGTTCCTACAGCACACCACCGACAACTCCCGACCACCAACACGCAACAGCTGGCAGCCCCGACATGGCGAGCATTCCGGCGGCCAGCACCTCGTCGAGCAACGACGCCAGCTCGTCGAGTTCGGCCTCGGTGGGCTGCACGGCGACGTCGGCGGCGCGGTCGAGTCCGAGGACTGCGGCCCGCAGGTCCGAATGCCCGAGCAGGGAGCAGACATTGGGCCCGAGCGGCAACGCGTCGATCGCCTCGATGTATTCGGCGGCCGTCGACAACGAGCAGTTGCCCACGTGCCCGCCGCGTCGATCACTCCCAATCTTTTTGGGACGCGGATGTGCCGCGCCGACGTTTCGGGGCAGGCAGGGGGCGGTCAGGGATGGGGCGTCCTGGACGGCAACGCTCCCGGCGCCGGTTCGGGGGCGGCCACACCGGCGGTCGGGTCCGGCACCGTCACCCCCGGCGGCACCCCGCCGTGCGGGCTGGCCACCGCGGGGATGCGGATGACCGCCGACCGTTGGCCGCATTCGTTGGTCTGCACGGTCAGAACCTCCTCGCCGGAGAAGTCGCCGTGCGCCTGCGGTTGCAGCGTCAGCACCAATGTCGCGGTCTGCTTCTGGCGCGATCCGCCCGAGCCGATGCACGGGAACCGGATCTCGACCGGCGAGGACTGCCACCGGTCGTCGCCGTACGCCAGGAACAGCGGCGCACCGGGCGTCACCTCGCGCAGGTGACGGACGTCGTCGAGGCGGGTCGCGGCGGCGGTGCAGGACTGCGGCGCGCACGACGAGCGGAAGGCCCACCAGGTGGTCACGTCCGGGGGTTGCGGGTCAGCGACGTAGTTGTAGGTCTGCTTCGTGCGTTCGACGTCGAGGCTGTAGGTGCCGTCCAGCGGGGCCGGGGCCGGGGCTGCGGGCGGTCCGGCGGTCCGGGTGGCACCCGCGGCCGGCAACGGGGGCGGTGTGCGGCCGGCGGCCGGGACGGGCTCGGTCTTGCGCCCGACCACCAGGCCCAGCGCGACCAGTCCCACGACCAGCACGACCGCCGCGATCCGCACCACGGCCCTGCGCAACCGGTGCCCAGTCGACAGGGGTTGCGCGGGCCGACCGGACGGCCCTGCCCGCGCGCTTCCACCGGAGAAGCCGGCCGGGCGCCTGCCCCACGGCGCTGCCATCGGCCTGGCGCCCGCGTTCTCGGCCGCCGGCACCAGGCCGGGTGCCTCATCGGACTCGGGCCGCGCGTAGGCGGGATAGTCGGCGACCAGCACCGCTTCGGATCCGCGGTCGCTGGGGCCGAGTCCCGCCTGCGCGTTGGCTGCGTCGGCGAGGTCGGTGCACCGCGGGAACCGGTCGGCGACGCTCGCGGCGAGCGCCCCGGCGAACACCCCGTCGAGGCGCGCCAGCTCGGGACGCTGGTCGCTGAGCAGCGGCGGCGCACCGGCGCCCAGGGGCGTACCGGTCAGCAGGTGAAACGCGGTGGCCGCGAGCCCATACTGGTCAGCGCGCCCGTCGATGACACAGTTGCGCAGCTGCTCGGGCGCCGCGTAGGACGACGGTCCGGCCGACTCCCGAGTTGGCGCAGCGATCCCGAAGTCGGACAACAGGATTCGTGGTTCGCCCTCGTCACGGCCGGTCAAAAAGACGTTGGTGGGCTTCACGTTGCGGTGCAACATCCCACGCTGGTGCGCATAGTCGAGCGCCTCGGCGAGCGCGTTGACCACGGCGAGCGCCTCACCGACCGGGGACACCGCGGGAAACCGGCCGGCCATCAGCTGCGCGGCAGTGACGCCGTCGACGTAGTCCATCGCGACCCACAACCGTCCCTCGAACTCGCCGCGATCGTTCACGCGCACGATGTGCGGGTGCTGCAGGCTCGTGACGATCGGGGTTTCGGCGTGGAAGCGCCCGCGGACCTCACCGTCGGCCGACAGCGCCGGCGACAGGACCTTCAGCGCCTGCCAGCGTGACAACCGCGGATCCTGGGCGAGGTACACCGCGCCGGTCGCTCCGGAGCCCAGCATCCGAGCCACGATGTATCCGGCGAATGTCGCGCCGCTGGGCAACGCCATTCCCAGATCCTATTCCCTCACCGGACGCAATGCGCGGCCGGCGGCCGAGTCAGCTCCCGGACGAAATACGTTGCCGCGCAGTATCACCAACTCTGGCGCGGCAAGCACGTCGGGCCCGCGCCGGGGGTCTTGCGAGTAGCACAGCAGGTCGGCGGGTGCCCCGTGCTCGAGGCCTGGCCTGCCCAGCCAGCGGCGGGCGTCCCAGCACGCCGCGCCCAGCGCCCCGGTCGGGGTCATGCCGATGCGCGTGAGGGCCTCGACCTCGTCGCCGATCCGGCCGTGGGCGACCATGCTGCCGGCGTCGGTGCCCGCGTACAGCGGCACGCCGGCCTCCCGCGCCGCGGCGATCCGCTGGTAGCCGCGGGCATACAGGTCGCGCATGTGCGCGGCGTAGGTCGGATACCGGGTCGCGGCGTCGGCGATGCCGGGGAAGTTCTCGAGGTTGAGCAGCGTGGGGACCAGCGCCGTGCCGTGCTCGAGCATCAGGGCGATGTTCTCCTCGGTGAGGCCGGTGCCGTGTTCGATGCAGTCGATGCCCGCGGTGATCAGGCCCGGCAGCGCGTCCTCGCTGAAGACGTGCGCGGTGACGCGGGCGCCGCGCTCGTGCGCGGCGTCGATCGCCGCCCTGAGCACGCCGTCGGACCACAGCGGCGCGAGGTCGCCGATGCCGCGGTCGATCCAGTCGCCGACCAGCTTGATCCAGCCGTCGCCGCGCGCGGCCTCGGCGGCGACGGCCGCCGGCAGCTGCGACTCGTCCTCGAGTTCGACGGCGAAGCCGGCGATGTAGCGCTTGGGCCGGGCCAGATGTTTACCGGCCCTGATGATCCGGGGCAGATCGGCGCGGTCGTCGAGACTGCGGGTGTCGGTCGGCGAGCCGCAGTCACGCAACAGCAGCGCACCGGCGTCGCGTTCGGTCTCGGCCTGCGCGATCGCCTCGTCGAGCGGGATCTGCCCGTGGTCGCCGAGCCCGACGTGGCAGTGCGCGTCCACCAGGCCGGGCAGGATCCAGCCGCCTGGGCAAGCACCGAAAACGGTGTCGGCCCCGGCGACCGGTTCGGTGCTGATGCGGCCGTCGACGACCCACAGTTCGACCTCGGCCTCATCGGGCAGTCCCCGACCTCGCACGCGCAGGCGCACGCTGCGGCTACTTTCTTCCGGGGTTGCCCGGGAACTTCAGCTTGGACAGGTCGAAGTCGGCCAGTCCGGGCGGGAGTTCGTCGAGGCCCTCGGGCATCTGCGACAGATCCGGGAATCCCGCCGGCAGGCCCGGCAGGCCCGGCAGGCCCGCCCCGAACGGGGTCTTGGACCTGGGCGGCGTGGGGCCGCGGGCCCCCTTCTTGCCCTTCTTCCCGGCCTTGCCCTTCGCCTTGCTCTTGCGCGTCGCCGATTTGCGGCCCAGGCCGGGCATGCCCATGCCGCCGAGCATCGACGACATCATCTTGCGGGCCTCGAAGAAGCGGTCGACCAGCTGGTTGACCTCGGAGACCGTCACGCCCGAACCGTTGGCGATGCGCAGCCGCCTGGAGGCGTTGATGATCTTCGGGTCCGCCCGCTCCTGCGGCGTCATCCCGCGGATGACGGCCTGCAACCGGTCGAGTTGCTTGTCGTCGACGGCGGCCAGGGCGTCTTTCATCTGGCCGGCGCCGGGCAGCATCCCCAGCAGGTTGCCGATCGGACCCATTTTCCGGATCGCCAGCATCTGTTCGAGGAAGTCCTCCAGCGTCAGCTCGCCGGTACCGATCTTGGCGGCGGCCGCCTCTGCCTGCTCGGCGTCGAAGACCTGTTCGGCCTGTTCGATCAGGCTCAGCACGTCGCCCATACCCAGGATGCGGCTGGCCATCCGGTCGGGGTGGAAGACGTCGAAGTCCTCGAGCTTCTCGCCGGTGGAGGCGAACAGGATCGGCACCCCGGTCACCTCGCGGACCGACAACGCGGCGCCACCGCGGGCGTCGCCGTCGAGCTTGGTCAGCACCACGCCGGTGAAACCGACACCCGCGCGGAACGCCTCGGCGGTGGTGACGGCGTCCTGGCCGACCATCGCGTCCAGGACGAACAGCACCTCGTCGGGGTCGACGGCGGCACGGATGGCCGCGGCCTGCGCCATCAGCTCGTCGTCGATGCCCAACCGTCCCGCGGTGTCGACGATGACGACGTCGAAGTGCTTGGCGCGGGCCTCGGCGAGACCGGCGGCCGCGACGGCGACGGGGTCGGGGGGGCCGGCGTCGGAGTCCGGTGATCCGGCGCCGGGATGCGGCGCGAACACCGGCACCCCGGCCCGCTGGCCGACGACGTGGAGCTGGTTCACCGCGGCCGGGCGCTGCAGGTCGCAGGCCACCAGCAGCGGTGTGTGGCCTTGGCCGCGCAGCCAGGCCGCGAGCTTGCCGGCCAGGGTCGTCTTCCCGGACCCCTGCAGGCCGGCGAGCATCACGACGGTCGGCGGGGTCTTGGCGTAGGCCAGCCGGCGGGTCTGGCCGCCGAGGATGCCGACGAGTTCGTCGTTGACGATCTTGACGACCTGTTGTGCCGGGTTCAGGGCGCCGGACACCTCGGCGCCCCGGGCGCGCTCCTTGATCCTGGTGACGAACGTCCGCACCACGGGCAGCGAGACGTCGGCCTCCAGGAGCGCGAGCCGGATTTCGCGGGTGATGGACTCGATGTCGGCGTCGGTCAGTCGCCCCTTGCCGCGCAGTCCCTGTAGTGCTCCGGTCAACCGGTCAGACAGCGATTCAAACACCCCGCCAGCCTAGTGGTGAGTGCGAACGCGGCGCCGCGGGTCACCACCCGGTCGCGAACGTCACACTCGGCTCACGCTCGGCTTCGAACGTGCCGCTGGCGTGACGTTCGGCGGACGCGAACCGCCCGGCCGGCATGGCGCACGTACGGACTCGCGTCGCTGCTGCGACGAAATGTATTGCCGTGCTAGATTTCACAGCCGCGACCGAATCGCGCGGGACCGCGCCGACCAGTAACCACGGGGAGAACCGTCTCGATGCAACCGGTCAGCAGCACGGAGCCGCTGGTCGACCAAGGGCACCGCGAACGCGACCCCGGCCGGTCGTTGCGAGGCTGGCAACGCAGGGCGCTGGTGAAATACCTGAGGAGTCAGCCGCGCGATTTCCTGGCCGTGGCCACCCCCGGGTCGGGCAAGACGACATTCGCCCTGCGGGTGGCTGCCGAACTGCTCGCCCAACGCGCCGTCGACCAGATCACCGTCGTGGTGCCCACCGAGCACCTCAAGGTCCAGTGGGCGCGGGCCGCGCAGCTGCACGGACTCGCCCTGGATCCGAGGTTCTCCAACACGAGCCCGGTGACCTCGCCGGAGTATCACGGCGTCACGGTGACCTATGCCCAGGTCGCCGCGCACCCGACCCTGCACCGGGTGCGCACCGAGCAGCGCAAGACGCTGGTCGTCTTCGACGAGATCCATCACGGCGGTGACGCCAAGACCTGGGGCGACGCGATCCGCGAAGCCTTCGGCGACGCGACGCGGCGGCTGGCGCTGACCGGGACGCCGTTCCGCAGCGACGACAGCCCCATCCCGTTCGTCGACTACGAGGCCGGCTCCGACGGGGTGCTGCGCTCGCGTGCCGACCACACCTATGGCTACGCCGAGGCGCTCGGCGACGGGGTGGTCCGGCCGGTGGTGTTCCTCGCCTACTCCGGGGAGGCGCGCTGGCGCGACAGCGCCGGCGAGGAGCATGCGGCCCGGCTGGGCGAGCCGCTGTCGGTTGAGCAGACCGCGCGGGCCTGGCGCACGGCGCTGGACCCCGCCGGCGAATGGATGCCCGCGGTGATCGCGGCGGCCGATCAGCGACTGCGTCAGCTGCGCACGCACGTGCCCGACGCCGGCGGCATGATCATCGCCTCCGACCGGACCGCGGCCCGCGCCTACGCGGCGTTGCTGGAGAGGATGACCTCCGAGCGGCCCACGGTCGTGCTGTCCGACGACCCCGGCTCCTCGGGGCGCATCACCGAGTTCGCCGAGGGCACGGGCCGGTGGCTGGTCGCGGTGCGCATGGTCTCCGAGGGTGTCGACGTGCCCCGGCTGGCGGTGGGCATCTACGCCACCAGCGCTTCCACGCCGCTGTTCTTCGCCCAAGCCGTCGGCCGCTTCGTGCGGTCGCGGCGGCCCGGGGAAACGGCCAGCATCTTCCTGCCGTCGGTGCCCAACCTGCTGCAACTGGCCAGCGAGCTGGAGGCCCAGCGCAACCACGTGCTCGGCCAGCCGCACCGGCCGGACGAGGACCCGCTCGACGGCGATCCCGCCACCCGCGCACAGACCGAGAAAAGCGACGAGGACCGCGGCTTCACCTCCCTGGGCGCCGACGCCGAACTCGACCAGGTCATCTTCGACGGGTCGTCGTTCGGCACCGCCACCCCCGCCGGCAGCGACGAGGAGGCCGACTACCTGGGCATTCCCGGGCTGCTCGACGCCGACCAGATGCGTGCCCTGCTGCACCGACGCCAGGACGAGCAACTGCAGAAGAGGGCCCGGCTCCAACAGGACGCCGCACCCGGGGCGCCGGTGCGGTCGATGCACGGGGAGCTGCGCGAACTGCGCCGCGAGCTCAACACGCTGGTGTCGCTGACCCACCACCGCACCGGCAAGCCGCACGGCTGGATCCACAACGAGTTGCGCCGCCGCTGCGGCGGTCCGCCGATCGCCGCCGCCACCCGCGACCAGATCCAGGCGCGCATACTCGCGCTGCGGCAGATGAGCTCGGAGGGGTCGTGAGCGCCGGCTAGTCGCCGACGGGCTCCTCGAGCACCTCGACGGCGGGGCCGCCCAACACGGACAGCAGGTGTTGTTCGACCGCCGCGCGGGCGGACTGCTCGCTGTCCCCCGCCGGTGCCGTCACAGCAAAAACGTCAGCCACGGTCGATCCGAACGTGTTGACCTTCGCCCAG
>NZ_JBMIOP010000043.1:0-8544 GCF_049197365.1 Mycobacterium sp. THU-M104 | reverse complement strand
ATCTCCTGCTCCGCCGGCTCGACGCTCCGTCGCGACCATGCGTGGTCCGCAGCGTCGAGGGCTTCCACGACGCGCCGATCATCAACAGGCGCAACAGCAAGCCCCCGCTGTCGGCCGGCGCGAGGTCGTTCATGGCGGTCCGCCGCGGACCGGGGCCCCGACCGGCGCCGGCGATCGCGCTGCGCCGCGCATCGGCGAGGGCTTGCTCCCGGCGGGCGATCTCGGCGTTGAGTTCGGGTGCCATGCCGTCGCGCATCACCAAGCGCGCCGTCCAGCTCGCGCCGCGCGTCGGCGAGAAGCTCTTTTGCCGTTCGCGTTTCGGGTCCGGGCCCGGGAACGCCGGTGATCCGGGTCTGCGGACAGCCGGGGGAAGGATGGTACTCGCAGCGCGCGGTTTCCAGGGCCTTGTCCTGATTCGCGCGCCAGTTCGACGGCATTGTCGAGGCCGTTGCGAGCATGCTGGGTTTGCCGTAGGGCCGCCGCTGCCTGCGCGACCACCGGCGCCGAATCGGCGTTGCGCAGTGCCTGTTCGTCGAGATGGCGGTCGATCGCGCCGGAAAACATCACGAGCGCAGCGAGTTCGCCCACGACAACGCCGACCGACGCCGCCACAGCCACGCGTCCCGCGATCCCGGGCCGGTTCGGGCGCTTCCCGCTCGCGACCACCCGGGTCGCCGCGCCGACCAGTGCGGCGAAGACCAGGGCCGACGGCACGATCGCCGGCAGCGGCAACCATGTCGACTCGGCCATGGCCAGGCTCGCGACACACCAGGCCAGCACGGTTCCCCCAGCACGATCAAGCCGGCGACCGCGTGGCTGGACTTCTCGTGACGCTCGCCGAGATCGCGCCGGTGTCCGCCACCGAGCCACCTGAGCAGCCCGCCGGCACGCGATCCGGCCGGGCGGTGTTCAGCAAATTCGTCGATACCCATCGGAGTCCAAACACCTCCAATCGCGCAAGGTTCCCAGGCCACCGACTCACACACCGAATCGAGGCGCCCGGATGTGGCGTTGTTCACAACCTCGACGGAGCCCACCGCACCGCGCCGGGCGACGCGGCGTGGCTGCCGGGCGAAATTTCTGCGACGCGAGCAGATCAGCGGCTGTTCAGCCGGGCGACATGAGACGGTATAAGCCTATGCAGAGCCATGCTTACATCACCTACGAAGAATTCGGTCGCCGATTCTTCGAATACGCCGTAACCCCTGAACGGGTCGCGGCCGCCTTCGCCGACATCACGGGCAACGAATTCGCCATGGAACCGATCGCCCAGGGGCCCGGCGGGATTGCCAAGGTCAGCGCGAACGTCAAGATCCACGACCCGCGGGTGACGCGCCGTCTCGATGACAGCATCAGCTTCGTCATCCATATCCCGCTGTCGATCGATCTGCTTCTCGACCTGCGACTCGACAAGCAGCGGTTCGTGATCTCCGGGGACATCGCCCTGCGTGCTGCGGCGCGTGCCGCCGAGCCGCTGCTGCTGGTCGTCGAAGTCTCCAAACCGCGGCCCTCCGATATCACCGTCAATGTGTCGTCCAAGTCCTTCCGAGGCGAGGTGCTGCGCATCTTGGCAGGCGTCGACGGTGAGATCCGTCGATTCATCGCCCAGTACGTCGCCGACGAGATCGACGTGCACCAGTCGCAATCCGCTCAGGTCATCGACATTGCCCAGCAGATCGACGCGGCTCGCCCGTAGCCCGCGCTACGTAGGAGTAAGCCCGCGCGCGTACGGGTATGCATTCCGAGATCGCGGATGTCGACGATGGGGGAAACGAGGAACGTGGCACGAGTGGACGTTTCGATAGCCTCGGATGTGGAGCCGACGACCGTCTGGAAGCTCGCTTCCGATCTGCGCCGATTCGATGAGTGGATGACGATATTCGGTGGGTGGCGCGGCCCGGTGCCGTCGACGATCGAAAAGGGCACCCGGGTGTCGTCGTGCGTCAAGGTCAAAGGCTTCCGCAAAGTCGTCCACTGGAAGGTCACGGGCTACGACGAGACGAAATCGATTGAGCTGCAAGGCTATGGCCGTGGCGGAATCCGGATAGAGGTGAGCATGGAGGTAGCCGCCGACCCTCCGGGCTCGGAGTTCCATCTGACCGCCGACCTCGGTGGCGGTCTGCTGGGCGGGCCGATCGGCAGCCTGGTTGCGTGGGTGATCCGATCCGATGTTCGCAAGTCCATGGACAACATCGACAACCTCGCGTCGTTGCGGTGACCGGGGGACAGGCGGGCTACCGGCGACTCGCCGGCCAGTGCCGATATTCCGGGCGTGCACACCGGTGCGGGCCTTGCCCAGGGTGAAGTGCGCGGAACTTTCGCAGTCTGCCACCCGAAAAGGCTTTCGAGAAAACGACATCGATTCAGTCGTCAGTCCGGATCACGGGGCAGCAGCCGACGCACGGCCCGTGTCTCGATGGCGTTGATCGTCAGCGCCCGGCGGCTCATTCGCCAGCCCGCCGTCCGTCACCGTGTATTCGTCGTCGTAGCGAAGGTGCCACGTCGCATCGATCACTTCTTCGCCGCGCTGATTCCAGTGATGCGCGACGCAGGCGATGCGTCCCCACGCGCACCCGGGGCCCGAAGCTTCGTCGTACACCTCGCCGAGGATCGCGTGTTCGGTCCGGGCCACCGCGGCCACCGCGGCCACCGCCGTGGCGATCCCCTGCTGCCCCCGGTGTACGTGGACCAGCCCCGGAGCGCGCGGCGGATCGGGCACCACCAGCTCGGCCGTAGGTGTGAAAAGCCCTGCTGCGTAGTCGAATCGACGGTCGTCGACGTTGGCCGCATAGCGGTGGGCCAGGTCGCTCAGGGCCACCCGGTCCTCCGCCGAAAGCCTCATCGTCGACGCGCAGCGGTCACGAAGCCACCGACAGTCGCTGCGCACAGGCCGAGAGCATGTCCTTGGCCTGCTCTATGTCGGTGGTCGGCGGCATCGCCAGGACGATGCGGTCGGCACCTCGATCGGCAAGGGCGCCTGCCCGCTCGGCGTCGATCTTGGTGACCAGATGACCCAGTGAGATTTCCAGGCCCGTCGGATCCCGTCCCGCCGACGACGCGTCCTCGCGCATCACCGCGATCAGGGAGGCGAGTTCCGGGCCGCTCACGCCGAGCGGCTGGAAGCCGTCGCCGAACCGTCCTGCGCGTCGCGCGGCCGCCCGGCTGTGCCCGCCGATGTGCACCGGGAATCGTTGGTCGTCAACTGGTTTCGGGTACGACATGACGTCGTCGAAGCCGAAGAATTCCCCGTGGAACGACGCCCCTGTGGGCTTGTCGGCCCACAGCGCCCGCAACACCGCCAACTGCTCGTCGGCGCGCCGGCCCCGGTTGACAAAGTCGGCGCCGCAGGCCTCCGGCTCTTCCTTGAGCCCACCGACCCCTACGCACAGCCGCAGCCTCCCCCCCGACAGTGCGTCAACGGTCGCGGCTCTTTTGGCCAGCACGACCGGATGGTGGTTGGGCAGCACCAAGACTCCCGTGGCCAGCTCGAGCCGGCTGGTGTGGCCCGCCAGGAACGCCAGCAGATCGAGCGGATCGGGAATCGGGCAATCGGCCGCCAGCCCGAAGCGCCCGGAACTGTCGTAGGGATAGACGCTCCGGTAGCGGGTGAGCATAACGGTGTGCTCGACCACCACGATCGACTCGAAACCGCACAGCTCGAGGTGTTCGGCGAAACTCACCATCCAGCCGGGGTCGGCGGTGACACCGTCGGCGACGGGGGCCACGACCGACACCTTCATGGCCGGCGAAGCTACAGGGTCGCCGCCGGGCGGCTCAGCCGTCACCCCGCTCGCCGGCGGTGGGCGCGATCGCGGCGCGGACCGCCTCCGCCAGGGCCCCCGCCCGGCGGTCGGTGAACACGTCCTCGAGCATCAACTGCCGGCCGTCCGGTCCGGTCAGCGGAACCCGCCAGTTGGGATATTCGTCGATGGTTCCCGGTTGGTTCTGGGTGCGGCGGTCGCCGACCGCGTCGGTCAGCGCAACCCCCACCAGCCGCGACGGTGTCCGGCCCAGGTATCGGTAGAGGGCGATGACGACCTGCTCGGGGTCGTCCTCCCCGGCGGCGAGCAGGCCTACCCGGCGCAACTCGGTCAGCCAGGCCGCCAGCTCGGCCCGATCCGACTCGAGTTCCTCCGCCACGGGCCGGGTCAGCAGGCGGAGGGAGTCGCGCAGCCGGACGTGGTCACCGGCCAGGTAGCCGGCGGTGGGCGGCAGATCGTGGGTGGTGACCGATGCCAGGCAGTACTCCCGCCAGCGTTCGGCCGGCAGCGGGCCGCCGTTTCCGTCGCGGTCGAGTTCGAACCACAGGATCGAGGTGCCCAGCAGGCCGCGTAACAAGAGGTAGTCGCGCACCCACGGCTCGACCGTGCCGAGGTCTTCGCCGACCACCAGCGCCCCGGCCCGGTGTGCCTCCAGAGCCACGATGCCGATCATCGCCTCGTGGTCGTAGTGCACGTAGGTACCCTCGTTGGGCGGGGCGCCGGCGGGGATCCACCACAGCCGGAACAGCCCGATGATGTGATCGATCCGCACGCCGCCGGCATGCCGCAACACCGCCCGGATCAGCGCGCGGAACGGCCCGTACTCCTGCTGCTCCAGCTGGTCCGGCCGCCAGGGTGGCTGGGACCAGTCCTGGCCGAGCTGGTTGAACTCGTCCGGCGGCGCACCGGCGGTCACGCCCGAAGCCATCGCGTCCTGTAGGGCCCATGCGTCGGCGCCGTTGGGATGCACGCCGACGGCCAGATCGTGCATGACGCCCAGAGCCATCCCGGCCCGCACCGCTTGTGACTGCGCCGCCGCGAGCTGCTCATCGAGCTGCCACTGCATCCAGCGGTGGAAGTCGACGGCGTCCGGGTGCTTCTCGGCGAACCTGGCGACGCCCGCGGCACCGGGATGCCGCAGGGAGTCGGGCCACCGATGCCAGTCGGCGCCGTATCTCTCGGCCAGCGCGCAATACGTGGCGAAGTCGTCGAGTGCGCGGCCCTCGCGCTCTCGGAAACTCGCGTACGCCAGATCGCGGCCCGCCGACCGGGGGACTCGGTGCACCAAGTCGAGCGCGGCGCGCTTGGCGGCCCAGGCCCGGTCGCGGTCGATCGCGTCGACGCGGACGGCCCGGCGCTGCACATCGGAGCGCAGTTGTCGCACCCGGCCGCGCTTGCTCAGCTCGGCGAACTCGGGGATCGCCTCGACGCGAAGGTAGAGCGGGTTGACGAAACGCCGTGACGTCGGCAGGTAGGGCGACGGCTCCATGGGGAGCGTGGGGGCCGCCGCATGCAGCGGATTGACGAGCACGTAGTCGGCCCCGTGGCGGCACGCCGACCACACCGCCAGGTCCATCAGATCGGTAAGGTCCCCGACGCCCCATGACTGGCGCGATCGCACGCTGTAGAGCTGGGTGGCAAGGCCCCAGGCGCGGTGGGCGGCGAGCCGTTCGGGAAAGCCGAGCCAGTCCGGCGTCACGATGAGCGCGGTGCTGTCCTCGGCGTCCCCGGATTTCAGATGCACCCGGTGGTAGCCCAGCGGCAGGTCGCCCGGCACCACGAAGCTGGCCTCGCCGACCCAGCGGCCGTCCAGGTCGAACGGTGGGGTGAAGTTGTCGACCTGTCGGATCCCGCTGCGCGCGGTCCCGTCCTCGAGTTGCAACCACACCTCGGCCGGGTCCCCGTGAGTCACGTGGACCCAGAATCGGATCTGCTCACCGCTGCGCCCCACGAGGGTAGCCGGCATACGCCGGGTCCAGTACGACCTCAGGTGCGCAACCAGGGCGAGGTTGCGCTCCTGCTCGGTGTTGGCGGCCACGCCCAACGCCGCCAGCACTGCGACCAGTGTGCTCGTCGGAACTGGCACCTGTCGCCCGGTCCAGTCCTGGTACTCGGTGGCGACACCGAAACGTCTGGCCAGCTCGACAAGGGACGGCGCATGCTCGGTCATGCCGACCATCCTTCCCTGGGACTTTCCCTGGGACTTTCCCTGGGGATGCCTCGGAGGGGATGCCTCGGTGGGGATGCCTCGGAGGGGATGCCTCGGTCGCCGTCGTGCCGGAGCCCGCGTGAGGGCGCCATCGCGCAACTCGGCTCCGTCTTCCTTCGCGGAAGTCGACGCGATACAGGACGAGTCGGCGATCCGCAGCTACCATTCCCTCTGGAGACGCGAATATTCCGGCCGGTGATCGGGTGGGGGAGCGGAAAGTGCCAGCTCAGTGACGTACGTCGCTGTCGGCACCGTGCGCGATCCCGGTCCGGGCACAGCTGGCGGAATTTTCTCTCGGGCTCTTGGTATGAGGCTGGTACGAGGCGCGTCGTGCGAGTAGTCCAGGTGAGCGGACACAACGCAAGCGTGGCGAGGTCCGTGCGGGTGGCTTACGGTTGTCGATGGGATTCTCGCGCGGGTATCGCAGATCCCCAGAGCGTGTCAACAGACCGGATGGTGAATTAAGTGGCGGAAGAGAGTCGCGGGCAGCGGGGGTCCGGATACGGCCTCGGGCTGTCGACGCGGACGCAGGTGACGGGTTACCAATTCCTTGCTCGTCGGACCGCGATGGCGCTGACCCGGTGGCGGGTCCGTATGGAGATCGAGCCCGGCCGCCGGCAAAACCTGGCCGTGGTGGCGTCGGTGTCTGCGGCGCTGGTGATCTGCCTGGGAGCGCTGCTGTACTCCTTCCTCAGCCCGTCCGGTCAGATCAACGAGTCCCCGATCATCGCCGACCGCGACTCGGGCGCGCTGTACGTCCGGGTGGGCGACCGGTTGTATCCGGCGCTGAACCTCGCGTCTGCCCGGCTGATCACCGGCCGGCCGGACAACCCGCACCTGGTTCGGTCCAGCCAGATCTCGAGCCTCCCGCGCGGGCCGCTGGTCGGTATCCCCGGGGCGCCGTCGAACTTCGCGGCCAGGACGCCGGCCAAGTCATCGTGGCTGGTCTGCGACTCCGTGGGCACCGCGAGTGGGACGGGGTCCGGACTGAGTTCGCCCTCGGGTGTGACGGTGACCGTCATCGACGGCATCCCGGACCTCAGCGGCCACCGGCGGGTGCTGACGGGGTCGGACGCCACGGTTCTGAGCTACGGCGGCGACGCCTGGGTGATTCGCGAAGGGCGACGCTCGCGCATCGACGCGACGAACCGGTCGGTGCTGTTACCGCTGGGGCTGACGCCCGAGCAGGTCAGCGCGGCGAAGCCGATGAGCCGCGCCCTGTTCGACGCGTTACCGGTGGGGCCCGAGTTGACTGTGCCCGACGTGAAAGATGTCGGCAGCCCGGCATCCTTCCCCGGAGCGCCCGGCCCGGTGGGCACGGTGATCGTCACCCCGCAGATCAGTGGCCCGCAGCAGTATTCGCTGGTGTTGTCCGACGGCGTGCAGACGCTGCCACCGCTGGTGGCCCAGATCCTGCAGAACGCCGGTTCGGGTAACACCAAGCCGTTGACCGTGGAACCGTCGGCGCTGGCGAAGATGCCTGTGGTCAAGAAGCTGGATCTGTCGTCTTACCCGGACAACCCGTTGAACGTGATGGACATCCGAGAGAATCCGGCGACCTGCTGGTGGTGGGAGAAGACCGACGGCGAGAGCCGTGCGCGCGTCCAGGTCATCTCCGGGTCCAGCATCCCGGTCGATTCACATGACATGAACAAGGTCGTGCCGTTGGTGAAGGCCGACACGACGGGCCGGCAAGCCGACCAGGTCTATTTCGGTCCCGAGAACGCGAACTTCGTCGCGGTCACCGGCAACGATCCCGGTGCGAAGACCACGGAGTCGCTGTGGTGGCTGACTGACGCGGGGGCCCGGTTCGGGGTGGACGACGCCCGGGACGTGCGCGAGGCGCTGGGGTTGAAGACCACACCGAGCCTGGCGCCCTGGGTGGCGCTGCGGCTGCTGCCACAGGGTCCGACCCTGTCGCGGGCGGACGCCCTGGTGGAGCACGACACTCTTCCGATGGACATGACCCCTGCAGAGTTGGTGGTACCGAAGTGAAACGCGGATTTGCACGGCCGACACCGGAGAAGCCTCCGGTCATCAAGCCGGAGAACATCGTCCTGCCAACGCCGCTGAGCATTCCGCCGCCGGAGGGCAAGCCCTGGTACATGATCGTGATCGGCGTCGTCGTGATCGGCCTACTGGGCGGCATGGTGGCCATGACCTTCGCCAGTGGGTCACACGTGTTCGGCGGCGTCGGCTCGATCTTCCCGATCTTCATGGTCGGCGGGATGATGATGATGATGTTCGGCGGCCGGATGGGCGGCCAGCAGCAGATGAGCCGGCCGAAGCTGGATGCGATGCGCGCCCAGTTCATGTTGATGCTGGACATGCTGCGCGAAACGGCCCACGAGTCGGCCGACAGCATGGATGCCAACTACCGGTGGTTCCATCCGGCGCCCACGACACTGGCGGCCGCCGTCGGCTCGCCGCGGATGTGGGAACGCAAACCCGACGGCAAGGACCTCAACTTCGGCGTCGTCCGGATCGGCGTGGGCATGACCCGCCCCGAGGTGACCTGGGGTGAGCCGCAGAACATGCCGACCGACATCGAGCTGGAGCCGGTGACCGGCAAGG
>NZ_JBMIOP010000286.1:0-24641 GCF_049197365.1 Mycobacterium sp. THU-M104 | reverse complement strand
GCGATGGTGTGCTCGGCCAAGATCGTCGAGGTCGTCCCGGACCTGGACGCGAAGTTCTACGCGGCCACCCAGACCATGGACGAGGCGCGGCACGTCGAGGCGTTCTCGCGGTTCCTGCAGGACAAGGTCGACATGGTCTACCCGATCGACAAGAACCTGACCGCGCTGCTGGACGACACCCTGCGCGACTCGCGCTGGGACATGCCCTACCTCGGCATGCAGGTCCTCATCGAAGGGCTCGCGCTCGCCGCCTTCGGGGTGCTGCGCGACATGGCTCCGCCGGACTCGCTGGCCAAGCAGTTGCTGGCCTACGTGATGCAGGACGAGGCCCGGCATGTCGCCTTCGGCCGGATCTCGTTGAAGGATTACTACTCCGCGCTGACCGAGGCCGAGCGCGACGAGCGTGAGGAGTTCGTCGTGGACGCCTGTTACCTGATGCGCGACCGGTTCCGCGGCGAGGAGGTCTTCGAAACGCTCGGCCTCGATGTCAAAGCGTGCGCCGCGTGGGTCGACACGTCGCCGCTGATGATCCAGTTCCGCTCGCATCTGTTCAGCCGCATTGTGCCGATCGTCAAGGACATCGGGTTGTGGGGCGACAAGGTGCAGAAGGCCTTCAAAGACATGGGCGTCATCGACATGGCCGGCTTCGACATCGAGGCGCTGATGAAGGCCGATGAGGATCAGGCTGACGCTTTGGACAAGGCACACGCCGAGATGGCCGACCGGGCACTCGAGGTGGAGCAGGTGATCGCGGCGGGCGCCGGCTGAGCCGCGTGAGGCCTACGCGCGACTTTCCTGGTTCAGCGGCGCAATGTCGTGGGTCAGCACCGGTCGTGCCGTGATTTTCCTGTCGTAGGGGACTTCGCAGTCTTCGCAACCCCAGATCAATTTGTGCATGTAGCAGCCCACGCAGAACCCCAGCGTCGCCTCCGACCAGGTGAGAACAAAACAGACCGCGACAACAGCCGCCATCGCCACGGGAGATGCACCCAACAAGCGCATGGCGAGACACGTCGCCGCTAAAGCGGCACCGAGCAACCATGCGAACCGTTTCGGCCGCGTCGGTTTCCAGACCGGACGAATACCCATCGTCAACGCCGTGCCCAGAATGCCGGTGGGGCTGAATGGGGTCAATCCGCTGACCGCCGCGACCAGCATGTCGAAAAGCACAAGCGGACCGACAACGATCACCGGATCGGTTTCCGGACGCAAGAGCAGTAACGCGATCGTGACAGCCGAGATGACGTTCAGCAAACCCGCCCTCGCGCGGGTCGCGATTTCGTTGACGCGCGGTTCCGCATGTTCGTGCGTCACCTGTCCCATTGCCCACCACGGCTGGTTGAGAAAAGCATGCTCGAGTGGGACTCGCTGAGTAACCATGAACCCGATCCTAAAGACAGGGCGAAGTATTGACCACGGCGACGCTCACCGACCACGCTCGCCGCGAACAACCACTACGCAACACCAGCCGTCGGGTCAACTGCCGAACGACTTCGACGGTGGCGGGCCCTCGGGCAGCACGCCCGGGTAGGGCAGCGCCAGGGCCTCGCGCTGCGCGGCGAACAACGTGTCGCAGGCGCCCAGTGCCGCGTCGAGCAGTTTGTCCAGCGTCGACCGCGGGAACGTCGCACCTTCACCGGTGCCCTGAACCTCGACCAACGTCCCGGTGTCGGTGGCCACGACGTTCATGTCGACCTCGGCGCGCGAATCCTCCTCGTAGGGCAGGTCCACCCGGATACGGCCGTCAACCACCCCGACGCTGCAGGCCGCGATGGCACACGACAGCGGCCTGGGGTCCGACAACTTGCCCGCCGCCGACAGGTAGGTCATCGCGTCGGCCAGCGCGACGTAGGCACCCGTGATGGCCGCGGTGCGGGTACCGCCATCGGCCTGCAGGACGTCGCAGTCGACGGCGACGGTGTTCTCCCCCAACGCGGCAAGGTCGATGCAGGCCCGCAATGACCGGCCGATCAGCCGGCTGATCTCCTGGGTGCGCCCGGACAGGCGGCCCTTCACCGACTCGCGATCCGAGCGGGTGTGCGTCGCCGAGGGCAGCATCGCGTATTCCGCGGTGAGCCAACCCAGCCCGGACCCCTTGCGCCAGCGGGGGACGCCGTCGGTGACGCTGGCGGTGCACATGACCTTGGTCTGGCCGAATTCGATCAGCACCGAACCCGCCGGGTGGTCGGTGAATCCCCGGGTGATGACCACGGGGCGGAGCTCGTCGTCGAGGCGGCCGTCTTCTCGTTTTGACACCCGCCAACCCTAAGCCAAGGGTGCGGCCGGTTGCTCAGACCCGTTCGGAACGGCGGATGTCGAACGTCTCCCCGCACACCACGGCGTGCACCGGACCGTCGAACTCGGCTTTGGCCTCGCTGATCACGTCCTCCCGCGAGGTCCACGGCGGGATGTGCGTCAGCAACAACTCCCGCACCCCGGCCCGTGCCGCGACCCTGCCGGCCTCTGTGCCTGACAGGTGCAGGGCGGGCGGGCGATCCGGCGAGTGCGTCCACGACGCCTCGCAGAGGAAGACGTCGGCATCGCGAGCGAGTTCGACCAGCTGGTCGCAGACCCCGGTGTCGCCGCTGTAGACGAACGACGCGCCGGTGGGGTCGGTGACGCGCAACCCGTACGACTCGCACGGGTGAGCCACCGCCCGCGGCACCACGGTCAGCGCGCCCAACGCCACCGGTTCGCCGTCGACCCAGTGGTGGACGTCGAAAATGTCGGAGCAGTCATCGATCTCGCCGCCGTAGGGTGAGGACGCCGCCCCCAACCGCGACCACGTGTCGCGGGGGCCGTACAGCAGTGCCTTGTTGCCGGGGCGGACCGGGTGATACCGGCGCCAGACGAACAGACCCGGCATGTCCAGACAGTGGTCGGCGTGCAGGTGGGACAGCAGGACGTGCACGGAGCTGGGGTCGGCGTAGCGCTGCAGCGCCCCCAGCACGCCGCCGCCGAAATCGAGCACCAGCGGCGGGGTGTCCGGTGCGCGGAGCAGATAACCCGATGCAGGCGAATCCGGGCCCACCACGCTGCCTGAGCAGCCGAGCACGGTGATTCGCACGGACACCACTGTGCCATGCCCGGTACCGGCATGACGAAAACATGGCCACATTTCTGTGACCAGAATCTCCCCCGGCGCTAGCGGTCGGGGGGGTGGCGACCGGGGTGCACTCCGGTCACCGACGGACCCAGGAACCGCGCCGCGAGTTTGGTGAACGACTCCGGGTCACCGGTGGCTTCGAACACCCGGCTCGCCGGCGGGGCGCCGGGACCATCGGGGTGCGGACGCAGCAAGTCACTTTCGGTGAGCACCCGGAGCACTTCCTTGGCGGTTTCCTCCGCACTGGAAACGAGCGCGACGGTGTCGCCCATCGCCAGCTGGATCAGTCCGGACAGCAGCGGGTAGTGCGTGCAACCCAGCACCAGAGTGTCGACCTCGGCGCGCTGCAGCGGCTCCAGATAGCCTTCAGCCAGCCCGAGCACCTGGCGTCCGCTGGTGACGCCGCGCTCCACGAAGTCCACGAAGCGCGGGCAGGCCACCGCGGTGATCTCGGTGTCGCGGGCGGCGGCGAAGGCGTCCTGGTAGGCGTGCGAGGCGATGGTCGCCTGCGTCCCGATCACCCCGATGCGGCCGTTGCGGGTGGTGGCGACCGCCCGGCGCACCGCGGGCAGGATCACCTCGACGACGGGCACGGCGTAGCGTTCGCGCGCGTCCCGCAGGCACGCTGCCGAGGCCGTGTTGCAGGCGATCACCAGCGCCTTGACGCCGCGGTCGACCAGGTCGTCGCCGATTGCGAGCGCATGCGCGCGGACCTGCGGAATGGCGAGCGGCCCGTAGGGGCCGTGCGCGGTGTCGCCGACGTAGACGATGTCCTCGTCGGGCAGCTGGTCGATGATGGCCCGAGCCACCGTCAGCCCCCCGACGCCGGAATCGAAGATCCCGATGGGCGCGGCCAGGCGCGAGCTCACGCGTTGCGCCGCTGGGTCGACGCGTTCTTGACGGCGCGGGCCTTGCGCTCCGGGGCGGACAACGCGTAGGCGGCGACCACGCCGGCGATCGCTCCGCACAGGTGGCCCTGCCACGACACGCCGCCGCATCCGCCCAGCACCGGCATGGCGCCGAGCAGGATGCCGCCGTAGACGGACAAGACCGCCAGACCGATGACGATGGGCCATACCCGGCGCGCGAATATCCCGAAGACCAGCAGGAAGGCCAGCCAGCCGAAGATCAGGCCGGAGGCCCCGATGTGGTCGGTGGGGCCGCAGTTGCTGCCCAGGTCGCCGATCAGCCAGGTACCGAAGCCGCCCAGGATCCACACGATCGCGGTGGCCCAGACGAAGCGCGACAGCCCGAACAGCGTCATGAGAAACCCCAGCACCAGCAGCGGCACGGTGTTGGCCATCAGATGCCCCCAGCCGGCGTGCAGGACCGGCGCCAAGACGATGCCCCACAGACCGTCGGCCTGCAGCGGCCTGATGCCGTTGGAGTCCAGCGAGTGCCGCGTCAGCTCGTCGATCAGTTCGACCAAGTAGAGCAGCGCCACGAAGGTGAGGATCGTGGCCGCGCCGACCATCCAGGCAGGCCGCGGCTTCTCCTGGGTCCCCGGCGTGCCCGGGTGCCCCGTCCGCCTGATCATGCGCGTCCCTTCGCCGGTCGAGCCCTCATCGGCCGAACGCTCCCGGCAACATGTCGCGGTAGGTCGGTATTCCGGCCACCGACCCGGCGCCGAGCACACCGACCAGCACCGCCCGCGCCACACAATCGGCGGCCGCGGCGCCCACTTCGCTGACCAACCCCGCCTCCGGGGAGAAGGCGGCGGGCGTATCGGCCGCGGGCGGCACCTCGACCGCGCCGGTGGCCAGCGCGAACACCGTGTCGCCGTCGAGTGGGGTGTGCGCCGGGCGCACCGCGCGGGCCAGGCCGTCCTGGGCGGCTGTGGCGACCCGGCGGCACGCCGCCGGGCTGAGCGCCGCGTCGGTCGCCACGACGCCGATCGTCGTGTTGAGGGGGTTGTCCAGCGGGCTCAGCCTGGGCGGCAGCCGCGCGAACGTATCGATCTGGTCGGGCGGCGGCGGCCGCAGCGCGAACTCTCGGATCAGGTCCGCCATCCAGGGCAGGCCGGTGGCCCGGTCGGCGACGTCGCCGGCGGAGTTCACCACGACGATCGCACCCACGGTCACGCCGGACGGCAGCGTCGTCGAGGCCGTCCCGACGCCGCCTTTGAGCACGCCGGCTCTCGCCCCGACCCCCGCGCCGACCGTGCCGACCGCGGGCACCGCGTCGTGACCCTGCGCGGCTTCGCACGCCGCGTAGCCGAAGTCGGCCGTCGGCCGGCTGTCCCAGCCGCCGACGGCAAGATCGAAGATCACCGCAGCGGGCACGATGGGCACCACCCCGCCTGCCATCGCGACGCCGCGGCCGTGTTCCTCGAGCCAGCGCATGACGCCGTCGGCCGCCGCCAGGCCGTAGGCACTGCCACCGGCGAGCAGCACCGCGTCGACGAAGCGCACGGTATTGGCGGGATCCAGCAGGTCGGTTTCCCGGGTGCCGGGTGCGCCACCGCGGCAGTCGACCGCGCCGACGGTCCCGGGCGGGGCGAGGACCACGGTGACACCGCTGGCCCATCCGGCGCCCAGCGACGCGCCGGGGTCCAGTCGGTGGTGGTGGCCGACGCGGATGCCTCCGACGTCGGCGATGGAGCCCAGCGGCATTGCCGTCAAGATGACCGGGGCCTGATCAGCACCAGGACCAGGTATTCCTGCAGGACCGTCAGCCACTGGTAGACGTCGAAATGGGCGGCCAACGGGTGGTCCGGTGGCAGCCGGTCGGGACCTTCCGGGCCGATCTCGAGCATGACTCCCAGCGCCAGCCGGATGTCGTTGAGCGCCGAAACCCAGGCGCTCGCCTCGTCCTCGGTCAGCTCGAACTTGGCGCCCGTGGCCGGAATCGTCTGCAATAGCCTTTGCGCCGCAACGCGTTTGGCTTCGATGATCTCCGGCTCGTGCAGGCTGCGCAGCGCGGCGTTCAGGTCTCCGGGAAACTCGGAGGAGGGCTCGTCGCCGGCGTCGAGCCGGTAGAAGTCGGGCAGCAGGCGGCGCAGCGTCGGATCGCGCGGCGGCTCGGAGTTTCCGGTCTTCATGCCGGTGATTTCTTCGAGTTCGTCTGCCGGCGATGAGGATTCGCGCTCATCGAGCAGGCCGATCATCGCGCCGACGAGGTTGCGGAGCAACTCGGCCTCATGGGTGGCCAGGGAAGACCGAAAGCGGGGACCCTCGGGGGTCTCGACGCGCTTCCATTTGCGCACAGGAAATCGGGGGCCCTCACCGGTCGTGCTGCAGGGTCGCCCACAACCCGGCAGCGTGCAGTTTGGATACGTCGGCTTCCATGGACTCACGACTGCCCGCGGACACGACCGCCTTGCCTTCGTTGTGGACCTGCAGCATCAGCTTGGTGGCATGCGGCTCGCTGTACCCGAACAACTTCTGGAACACATACGTCACATAGGTCATCAGGTTGACGGGGTCGTCCCACACGACCGTGACCCATGGACTGGCCGTGTCCTCGACCGGGGTGGCCTCGCGTTGTCCGGTAGTGCCCGGCCTGGACCTCGGCTCGGTAGGCGCTGACGCAACAACCATGGGTCCCAGGATAGCGAGCCACGCAGCTGAATACCGAACCCCCGGCAAGTCACCGAAAGTAGCCGCGAAACACCCTCGGTGCATCACGTACGCCGCAACGCCACGACGAGCCGGCGTTCCGGCATACGTGACAGCCCGCAGGTGCGTGCGGAGTTCTTGGCGATGAGCAGCGCCGCAATCGGCCGCTACCTGCGCGGCGCCGCGGCGCCGGGGCGCCGGGGTCAGACTTTCGCCCGCACCGTGAACCTGACCGCCATGCATGTCGGTCAGGTGTTCACGCGCACCGTGCGCAACAACTCCCGCGCCCACACCCTCGGCGGCCGGAGGCCTAGACTGCACGAACCATCCTACACAGTAACGGATTTGGATTCAGACCATGGCAGCGAGTTACGCGACAAGGGCGGCAGCAAGCACCCTACCCGACCCCGAAGCCGGCATCCGGATCATGAACAAGACCACCGGCTGACCTCGGTTTCGCGGGCATTCCTCACGCGATGCACGGATCAGGTGTCGCGAGCTTCTTCACGTGACTGCAGTACGCCCCCTGATGCGCCGCGGTCCCGTGCGGCTTCACGGAAGAACAGCCAGAAAATACTTTGCTGCACAGTGAAAGACGTCCGCCACCGATGCTGTCGGACCATGGTGGACTCACGCCGATGTGAACCGGCCAGCGGTGTCAGCCGAGCTGCAGTGCGGCCGCCACGATGGGCTTGGCCCAGTCCGGGGTGCCGGTCAGGTCGGCCGGCCCCGCGATGCGGCCGCGCTGCAGGTGCAGCACCAACACCGGCAGCGGCGCCTGCCCGGCCGCGGGATCGGCGGACACAGAGTTGTCATACACCCGCAGCTCGGTCAAAGCCGGCAACACGTGCACCAGATTGAGCAGGCTGTGCCGGTAGCGACGGCGGACGTCGGCCTCGGGGATGTCGTGCCCGCCGGCACGCACCCGTTGCCGTACCCGCTCGACGTGGGCATCAGCGCCGGCCAGCCCGACGTAGAAGACGCGCACCTCGATGCCGCGCGAGGCCGCCTCGGCCAGCAGCCGCGGCATCGAGGTGCCACCGAGTGTGGTCTCGAACGCGAAATCGAGGTGCTGATCGATCGCCCGTTCCAGCAGCCTGCGGCCCTGCTGCCATGCCGCCGCGTTGGCCTCGATCTGCTTCAAACCCGGGTTGGCCGCCAGCAGAGCGCGCGCGGCCTCGTCGGGGTTGTAATACTCACCGCCGGCCGCGCGGATCGCGGCGCCGCCGATGCTGCTCTTCCCGGCCCCGTTGACACCTGCCAACACAGACAAGCGTGCCGGCGGTGCGATGTTGGCAGGCATGGGCCGCGCGGGGTCAGCGCCGCCGCACGGTACGGGCCGCCTGCACCGCGGCCGCGCCCAGTTCCTCCGGTGTGGCGTCGAAAGCCGCTGCGACCCCGGTTTTTGCCCGCGAGGTCTGCATGCTCGCCAACAGCTCGTCGAAACGCTCACTGAGGTCATCGAGCGCCGGGGTGGCCGCATCGATCAAAGCTGTGAACTCGGCGTAGGACAGCAGCACCGCCCGGGGGGTGTCGTGTTTGGTGATCACCACCGCCCCGCCGCCGTGGGTGGCTTCCTCCAAGACCGCGCCGAACTCGCTTTTCAGCCGGCTCGCCGACACCGCGGGCACGTCGACCAGCTTGCCCTCACGGTTGCGGAACGTCACGGTGGACATCGCGCTCCCCTTGTCGGTGATGGATACGATCGCTATTCTAGCCCTTTCGTTCATTGTGTACCAATGGGGCGATCTGTCCCGAATGAGAGTGGATGGCAGCAGACTGACCTCGGTTTCGCGGGCATCTTGAGGCGATGCTCACCCAGTTGCGGTACGCCCCCCGCACGGCGGCCGATACCGTAACGGAATGATCGACCCGGTCCCCGCTGGACTGTTGACCGACAAGTACGAGTTGACCATGCTGGCGGCGGCGCTGCGCGACGGCACCGCCGCGCGCCGCACGACCTTCGAACTGTTCGCCCGCGCACTCCCCCCGGGTCGCCGCTACGGCATGGTCGCCGGAACCGGACGCCTGTTGGAAGCGTTGCCGCACTTCAGGTTCGACGACGATGCATGCCGGCTGCTCGCCGGATTCCTCGACCCGGACACGGTCGGCTATCTGCGGGACTTCCGGTTCGGCGGCGACATCGACGGCTACGCCGAAGGGGAGCTGTACTTTCCCGGGTCACCGGTGCTCTCGGTCACCGGCAGCTTCGCCGAATGCGTGGTGCTCGAAACGCTGGCGTTGTCGATCTTCAACCACGACACCGCAGTCGCCTCGGCGGCCGCGCGGATGGTCAGCGCTGCCGGCGGGCGTCCGCTGATCGAGATGGGAACACGGCGGACCCACGAGCAGGCCGCGATCGCCGCGGCACGTGCGGCCTACATCGCCGGCTTCGCCGCCACCTCGAACCTGGAGGCCCACCGGCGATACGGGATCCCCGCCGAGGGCACCGCGGCGCACGCGTTCACCATGCTGCACGCCACGCGGGACGGACCCGACGAGCCGGCCGCGTTCGGCGCCCAGGTCCGGGCGCTGGGCGCCGAGACCACGCTGCTGGTGGACACCTACGACGTGACGGCCGGCGTGGCCAATGCCGTGGCCGCCGCCGGCACGGCGCTGGGCGCGATCCGGATCGACTCCGGCGAACTGGGAGTGCTCGCCCGCCGGGCGCGCCGGCAACTCGACGAGTTGGGCGCCGGCCGGACGCGGATCGTGGTGTCCGGCGACCTCGACGAATTCTCCATCGCCGCGTTGCGCGCCGAGCCCGTCGACAGCTACGGCGTCGGCACCTCACTGGTCACCGGCGCGGGCGCCCCGACCGCGCACCTGGTGTACAAACTCGTCGAGGTGGACGGCATGCCGGTACAGAAGCGCAGCACCCACAAGGAGTCGCGGGGCGGCCGCAAAGAGGCCCTGCGCCTGTCGCGCCCGACCGGCATCGTCACCCAGGAGGTGGTGTACGCCGCGGGACGCCCGCCCGCACCGGACGAACCGTTCCGCACCCTGAGCACACCCCTGGTCCGCGGCGGCGAGATCGTCGCCGAGACGGCTGCCTGCGCCCTGGCCGCGGCCCGCCGGCTGGCCGCCGCCGGCCTGCGCAGCCTGCCGCGGGAGGGGCTGGCATTGTCCCCCGGCGATCCGGCGATCCCCACCAGCCAGATCCCGGTCTGAGCGCGCGCAGTGACCACGTCCGACGCGTCCCCGACCGTGCCCGAGTTGCTGGCCGCCGCGGTGGCCGCGCTCGGCGGCAGTGAACGCAGGGGCCAACTCGAGATGGCCGTCGCGGTGGCGCACGCCTTCGAGACCGGCGAGCACCTCGCCGTGCAGGCCGGCACCGGCACCGGCAAGTCGCTCGCGTATCTGGTCCCCGCGATCGTCCGCGCCGTGAGCGACGATTCGCCCGTCGTCGTGTCGACGGCGACAATCGCCCTGCAACGTCAGCTCGTCGACCGCGACCTGCCGCGGCTGGCCGATGCGCTGGCCGGTGAGCTGCCGCGCACGCCGCGGTTCGCACTTCTGAAAGGCCGGCGAAACTATCTGTGCCTCAACAAGATCCACAACGACGGCGCCACCGACAGCGACTCCGAGGACATTCCGCAGGAGGAGCTCTTCGATCCGGTGGCCGCGACCGCGCTGGGTCGCGACGTGCAACGGCTCACCGCCTGGGCGTCGACGACCGAGTCAGGCGACCGCGACGACCTGCGGCCCGGCGTTCCCGACCGGTCGTGGTCGCAGGTCAGCGTCTCCGCGCGCGAATGCGTCGGGGTGGCTCGCTGCCCCTTCGGCGGCGAGTGCTTCTCCGAACGAGCGCGTGCCCGCGCCGGCGGCGTCGACATCGTGGTCACCAACCATGCGCTGCTGGCCATCGACGCCGTGGCCGAGTCGGCGGTGCTGCCGGAGCATGCGCTGCTGGTAATCGACGAGGCACACGAGTTGGTCGACCGGGTGACGTCGGTGGCCACCGCGGAGCTGACCCCGGCCACCCTCGGGGCGTCCACGCGCCGGGTCGCCCGGCTGGTCGGTCCGGAACTGACCCAGCGGTTGGAGGCGGCCACGGCCAACCTCGGCGCCGCGATCCACGACGCGCGGCCCGGCCGCATCGATCGCCTCGACGACGAGCTGGCGACCTACCTGACGGCGTTGCGCGATGCGGCGAGCGCGGCACGCTCGGCGATCGACACGACCGGCGCAGGGCGGGCTGACGTCGGGGCGGCATCGGCCCGCGCCGAAGCCGTTGCGATGCTGAGCGAGATCTCCGAGACCACCTCGCGCGTCCTGACGTCTTTTGCCCCGGCCATCCCCGATCGCACCGACGTGGTGTGGCTCGACCACGAAGACAACCGAGGGGTGCTCCGTCCGGTGTTGCGGGTGGCACCCCTGTCGGTCGCCGGCCTGCTACGCGACCGGGTGTTTGCCCGGGCGACCACGGTGTTGACCTCGGCGACGCTGACGATCGGCGGGTCCTTCGACGCCATGGTCACGGCGTGGGGCCTGGCCGGCGGCGACGCTGACGGTGTGCCCTGGCGTGGCCTCGACGTCGGGTCTCCGTTCCACCACGCCAAGGCCGGCATCCTCTACGTGGCCGCCCACCTGCCACCGCCCGGCCGCGACGGCACCGGGTCGGCCGAGCAGCTCACCGAGATCGCCGAACTCATCACCGCCGCCGGCGGGCGCACCCTCGGGTTGTTCTCGTCGATGCGGGCCGCCCGGGCCGCCGCCGATGCCATGCGCGAACGGTTGCCGACACCGGTGTTGTGCCAGGGCGACGACAGCACCTCCGCACTGGTCGAACGGTTCGGCGCCGACCCGGCGACCTCGCTGTTCGGCACACTGTCGCTGTGGCAAGGCGTCGACGTCCCGGGCCCGTCGTTGTCGCTGGTGCTGATCGATCGCATCCCCTTTCCCCGGCCCGACGACCCGCTGCTGGGCGCGCGGCAGCGGGCCATGGCCGCCCGGGGCGGCAACGGTTTCATGACGGTGGCCGCCGGCCACGCGGCACTGCTGCTGGCGCAGGGCTCCGGCCGGCTGCTGCGTCGCGTGACCGACCGCGGCGTCGTCGCGGTGCTCGACTCCCGGATGGTCACCGCCGGCTACGGCGCCTACCTGCGTGCCTCGCTACCGCCGTTCTGGCCGACGACCGACGCCACCCAGGTACGGGGGGCGCTGGAGCGGCTGCGCACCGCGCCCGACGATGCGTCGGCCTGACCCTCCGGAGCCGTCACCCGGCGAGGGTCACCAAACCGAGCTCGGCACTGCCGGCAAGCATCGGGTGACGGGGCAGCACCCGCACCGTGTACCCGACCGCGCCGGCCAGCGGTAGCGGCGTCGTCGTGGAGAACACTTCTGTCCCGCCACCGGCGCTGCCGGTGTGCGGCATATCGGCGGTGACCGGATCCTGCAGTACGTCACCGGGGTCCACCCGCCCGAGCACCGCCTGAACGGTCACCTCGTCGGGCCGCAGCCCGCCCAACTGCACCGTCGCGGTCAGCGTGAGCTTCGACCCGAGTAGCGGTGTGTCCGGCAGGCCGGTGCTGTCAACGTCGGTGACGCTGATCTTGGGCCACGCCTCGTCGACTCGGCGGCGGTAGGCGGCCAGCTCCCGCGCGGCCCTGAACTTGTCGTCCTCGCCGCCGACGGTTTTGCGCAGCGACTGCGCCGCAGGGGTGTAATAGCGCTCGACGTAATCGCGCACCATCCGGGAAGCCAGCACCTTGGGCCCCAGGGTCTGCAAGGTGTGGCGCACCATCTCGACCCACCGGGGCGGGACCCCGTGTTCGTCGCGCTCGTAGAACTTCGGCGCCACCGCTTCTTCAAGCAGCGTGTAGAGCGCATTGGCCTCCAGGTCGTCGCGGCGCACCTCGTCTGCCAGCCCGGTGGCCGAGGGGATCTCCCAGCCGTTTTCGCCGTCGTACCACTCGTCCCACCAGCCGTCGCGGATGGACAGGTTCAGCCCGCCGTTCAGCGCGCTCTTCATCCCGGAGGTGCCGCAGGCCTCCAGGGGACGCAGCGGGTTGTTGAGCCAGACGTCGCAACCCCAGTACAACAGCCGGGCCATCGACATGTCGTAGTCGGGCAGGAAGGCGATGCGGTGGCGCACCTGCGGGCGGTCGGCAAAGCGCACCACCTGCTGGATCAGCGCTTTGCCGCCGTCGTCGGCCGGGTGGGACTTCCCCGCCACGATGAGCTGGATCGGCCGCTCCTCGTCGAGCAGCAGTCGTTCCAGCCGGTCGGGATCGCGCAGCATCAGGGTCAGCCGCTTGTAGGTCGGCACCCGCCGCGCGAACCCGATGGTCAGCACGTCCGGGTCGAAGGCCGTCCCGATCCAGGCCAATTCGGCGTCCGACGCACCGCGCTCCAGCCAGGATCGACGCAGCCGCGCCCGGACGTCCGCGACCAGCAGTGCGCGCAGCTGCGAGCGGATCCACCACAGGTGCCCGGGGTCGACCTGCTGCAGTCGCTGCCAGACCGCGGGTTCGCTCAACGAGTCCGACCCGGCGAGCTCGCGGCCCAGCTCCAGCCACTGCGGCGCTGCCCAGGTCGGCGCGTGCACGCCGTTGGTGATCGATCCGATCGGCACCTCGCCCCGGTCGAATCCGGGCCACAGCTCACTGAACATCGCCCGGCTCACCCGACCGTGCAGCAGAGAGACACCGTTGGCGCGCTGGGCCAGCCGCAGGCCCATGTGGGCCATGTTGAACTTCGTCGGGTCGGCCTCGGCGCCGAGCGCGAGGATCCGGGTGGTCGGCAGGCCCGGGAGCATCGGCGCCTCGAGTTGGTCGTCGAAATAGCGCTGCACCACCTCCATCGGGAACCGGTCGATACCGGCGGGCACCGGGGTGTGGGTGGTGAACACCGTGCTCGAACGAACGACGGTCAGCGCGGTGTCGAAGTCCAGTCCTGAGTCGGTGACCAGCTCGCGGATGCGTTCCGCTCCGAGGAACCCGGCGTGACCCTCGTTCATGTGGAATACCTCAGGCGCGGGCAGGCCCGCGTTGGCCGTGAACGCGCGGATCGCCCGCACCCCGCCGACGCCGGCCAGAATCTCCTGCCTGATGCGATGCTCCTGGTCGCCGCCGTAAAGCCGGTCGGTGACGCCGCGCAGATCGTGCTCGTTCTCGGGCACGTCGGAATCCAGCAGCAGCAGCGGCACGCGCCCCACCTGCGCGACCCAGACCCGGGCCCGTAGCCGGGCGGAGTCGGGCAGGTCCAGCTCCACCAGCACCGGATTCCCGGTGGTGGCGTCGATGAGCAGCCGCAGGGGCAATCCCTGCGGGTCCAGCGATGGATAGGTTTCCATCTGCCAACCGTCCGCGGTCAGCGACTGCCGGAAGTATCCGGAGCGGTAGTAGAGACCCACGGCCACCAACGGCACCCCCAGATCGGAGGCGGACTTCAGATGGTCGCCGGCCAGGATCCCCAACCCGCCCGAGTAGTTGGGCAACACCTCGGCGACGCCGAACTCCATGGAAAAGTAGGCGATCGACGTCGGCATCGCCACCCCGTCGTCCTGCTGCTGCTGGTACCACAGAGGACGACTCAGGTAATCGCGCAAGCCGGCCGCCAGTCCGTCGAGCCGAGTCAGAAATTCCTCCTCGACGGCCAGCTCGTCAAGCCGGGCGGGGCTCACCGCACCCAGCAGCGCAACCGGATCCGAGCCGCACTGCGCCCACAACGTCGGATCGACGGTCGCGAACAGGTCCTGGGTCGGCTTGTCCCACGACCACCGCAGATTGGTCGACAACTGTTCCAGCGCGGCCAGGCGCTCGGGCAGATGAGCACGGACGGTAAAGCGGCGAAGGGCTTTCACACGTCATCACCTTACTGACGGTTCGTGGACGTGCTGGACTACTAACCCAGCGTTTATCTTCACCTGGTGTGACCGGACACTAGGGTGGGTACCGGGAAGTAACGCGGGCGCGATGCGGGGCCCCGCGGTCTTGCCGCACAAACCGAATGGAGTGGTGGTGCCCGGTCGTGTCGAGATCGACAACGTCGCGCCCGTCGTGTCCTGCGGCGCGTACCCCGCCAAGGCGGTGGTCGGCGAGGTCGTCCCGGTCAGCGCAACGGTGTGGCGGGAGGGCCACGACGCCGTCGCGGCAACCTTGGTGGTGGGCTACCTCGGACCGCGCTACCCGCAGGTGACCGAGGCCCGCCGGATCACGGCGGTGCAGGCCCCCGCGCGTCCCGTCGGCGCGCACCAGGCGGGCGCACCGGAACAGTTGCGGGTCACGCCGCGGCTTTTCCCGATGACGATGGGCGAGGAGCCCTACACGTTCCACGGCCAGTTCACCCCCGACCAGGTGGGCCTGTGGGAGTTCCGCGTCGACGGGTGGGGCGACCCGATCGCCACGTGGAAGCACGGGGTGATCGCCAAGTTGGAGGCCGGCCAGGGCGAAACCGAATTGTCCAACGACCTGCTGGTCGGCGCCGGGCTGTTCGAGCGCGCCGCGGCCGGGGTGCCGCGCGCACGCCGCGATCCGCTCATGGCCGCGGCCGGGGCGCTGCGGGCCCCCGGCGACCCGGTCACCCGCACCGCGCCGGCCCTGGCACCCGAGATCGAGGACCTCCTGGCCGAGCACCCGTTGCGTGACCTGCTGACCCGCGGCGAACAGTTCGGGGTCTGGGTGGACCGGCCGCTGGCCCGCTTCGGCTCCTGGTACGAACTGTTTCCGCGCTCCACCGGCGGATGGGACGCCGGCGGCAACCCGGTGCACGGCACCTTCGCCACGACGACAGCGCAGCTTCCCCGCATCGCCGACATGGGGTTCGACGTCGTGTACCTTCCGCCGATCCATCCGATCGGCAAGGTACACCGTAAGGGCCGCAACAACTCTCCCACCGCATCACCCGGAGACGTGGGCTCGCCGTGGGCGATCGGCAGCGACGAAGGCGGTCACGACGCGATTCACCCGGACCTGGGCACTATCGACGAATTCGACGACTTCGTCGCTGCGACAAAGGCTTTGGGCATGGAGGTGGCGCTGGACCTGGCGCTGCAGTGCGCACCGGATCATCCCTGGGCCAGCCAACACCGGGAATGGTTCACCGAGCTGCCGGACGGCACCATCGCCTACGCCGAGAACCCGCCGAAGAAATACCAGGACATCTATCCGATCAATTTCGACAACGACCCGGCGGGCCTGTACGACGAGGTTCTGCGGGTGTGCCGGCACTGGATCGACCACGGTGTCAAGATCTTTCGGGTCGACAACCCGCACACCAAGCCACCGAACTTCTGGGCCTGGCTGATCGCCCGGATCAAAGATCACGACCCCGACGTGCTCTTCCTCTCCGAGGCCTTCACCCCGCCGGCCCGCCAGTACGGTCTGGCCAAGCTCGGCTTCACCCAGTCCTACAGTTACTTCACCTGGCGCACGGCCAAATGGGAGCTCACCGAATTCGGCAACGACATCGCGGCACTGGCCGACTTCCGCCGGCCGAACCTCTTCGTCAACACCCCCGACATCCTGCACGCGATTCTGCAGCACAACGGTCCCGGCATGTTCGCCATCCGCGCCGTGCTGGCCGCCACGATGGGCCCGGCCTGGGGCGTCTACTCCGGCTACGAACTCTTCGAGCACCGCGCGGTGCGGGAAGGCAGCGAGGAATACCTGAACTCGGAGAAGTACGAACTGCGTCCCCGCGACTACGCGAGCGCAGTCGCCGAAGGTCGGTCGCTCGAGCCGTTCATCAGGCAACTCAACGCGATCCGCCGACTACATCCCGCGCTTCAGCAACTGCGCACCATTCATTTCCACCACGTGGACAACGACGCGATGCTGGCCTACAGCAAGTTCGACCCGGCCACGGGCGACTGCGTGTTGACGGTGTTGACCCTCAACGCGTTCGGACCCGAGGAAGCCACCCTGTGGTTGGACATGGCGGGATTGGGCATGGAACCCTACGAGCGATTCTGGGTACGCGACGAAATAACGGGACATGAATTCCAATGGGGACAAGCGAATTATGTTCGCCTGGACCCTACGCAAGCAGTCGCGCACATCGTCAACATGCCACTTATACCGAAAGAATCCCGGATCACACTGTTACGCAGGCGATGAACGCACCCGGAGGTGAGAGGGACATGAGCAGAGCCGACCAAATCGCCGAAAAGCACCTGGCGCCAGACCGCGACGATCTGTCGCGCCTGGTGGCCGGCACACACTACGACCCGCACGCCATCCTGGGCGCTCACGAGTACGACGACCACACGGTCATCCGGGCGTTCCGGCCGCATGCCGGCGAGGTCGTCGCGCTCGTCGGTGCTGATCGGTTCCCGTTGCGCGACATCGAATCGGGCCTGTTCGCCGTGGCGCTGCCCTTCACGAACCTGATCGACTACCGGTTGCAGATCAGCTACGAGGGCGCCCAACCGTACATCGTCGCGGACGCCTACCGCTTCCTGCCCACCCTGGGCGAGATGGATCTGCACCTGTTCGCCGAAGGCCGCCACGAGCGACTTTGGGAAGTCCTCGGCGCGCATCCCCGATCCTTCACCACCGCCGACGGCGTCGTGGAGGGTGTCTCGTTCGCCGTCTGGGCGCCCAACGCCAAAGGCGTCAGCCTGATCGGGGAGTTCAACGGCTGGGCGGGCACCGAGGCGCCCATGCGGGAATTGGGTTCCTCGGGCGTGTGGGAGTTGTTCTGGCCCGGGTTCGCCGTCGGCGGACTGTACAAGTTCCGCGTCCACGGCGCCGACGGCGTGGTGACCGAACGAGCCGACCCGATGGCCTTCGCCACCGAGGTACCCCCGCACACCGCATCGCGGGTGGCGGTCAGCAGCTACCGCTGGAACGACGAGGACTGGATGACGCGGCGCGCCCGGCTCAACCCGGTGTTCGAGCCGATGAGCACCTACGAGGTCCACCTGGGCTCGTGGCGCCCGGGGCTGCGCTACCGCCAACTCGCCAAGGAATTGACCGACTACGTGGTGGAGCACGGATTCACCCACGTCGAGTTGCTGCCGGTGGCCGAGCACCCGTTCGCCGGCTCGTGGGGATACCAGGTCACGTCGTACTACGCGCCGACGTCGCGGTTCGGCACCCCCGACGAGTTCCGGGCCCTCGTCGACACCCTGCACCAAGCCGGAATCGGCGTCATCGTGGACTGGGTGCCCGCGCACTTCCCCAAGGATTCCTGGGCACTGGGAAGGTTCGACGGCACCGCGCTCTACGAACATTCCGATCCTCGACGCGGCGAGCAACTCGATTGGGGCACTTATGTTTTCGACTTCGGCCGCCGCGAGGTCCGCAATTTCCTGGTGGCCAACGCGTTGTACTGGATCGAGGAGTTCCATGTCGACGGCCTGCGCGTGGACGCGGTCGCCTCGATGCTCTACCTGGACTACTCGCGCCCAGCCGGCGGCTGGACGCCCAACATCTACGGCGGCCGCGAGAACCTCGAGGCGGTCCAGTTCCTTCAGGAGATGAACGCCACGGTACACAAGACGGCGCCGGGGATCGTCACCATCGCCGAGGAGTCGACGTCATGGCCGGGTGTGACGCGTCCGACAAGCCTTGGCGGCCTGGGTTTTTCGATGAAGTGGAACATGGGATGGATGCACGACACGCTGGACTACCTCAGTCGCGACCCGGTCTATCGCAGCTACCACCACCATGAGATGACGTTCTCGATGCTGTATGCGTTCAGCGAGAACTACGTCCTGCCGATCAGCCACGACGAGGTGGTGCACGGCAAAGGCACGTTGTGGGCGCGGATGCCCGGTGACAACCACCTCAAGGCTGCCGGTCTGCGCAGCCTGCTCGCCTACCAGTGGGCGCACCCGGGCAAGCAGTTGTTGTTCATGGGCCAGGAATTCGGCCAGCGCAACGAATGGTCGCAGGAGCGCGGCCTGGATTGGTGGCAACTCGACGAGCAGGGTTTCTCCAACGGCATCCTGCGGCTGGTGCGCGACATCAACGCCATCTACCGCGGCCATCCGGCGCTGTGGAGCCAGGACACCGTTCCCGACGGCTATTCCTGGATCGACGCCAACGACTCCGCCAACAACGTGCTGAGTTTCCTGCGCTACGGCAACGACGGTTCGGTCATGGCCTGCGTCTTCAACTTCGCCGGTTCCGAGCACAGCGGCTACCGGCTCGGCCTGCCGGTCGCCGGCCGGTGGCGCGAGGTGCTCAACACCGACGCCACCGACTACAACGGATCCGGCGTCGGCAACATGGGCGGGGTCGAGGCCACCGAAGACCCGTGGCACGGCCGGCCGGCGTCGGCGCTGCTGGTGCTGCCGCCCACCTCGGCGCTGTGGCTGGCGCCCGAGTAGCGCTCGGCGCTTGTCTGCTCGGCGAGTCAGTACAGCGCGTTGGCGAGGTTGCGCCGGCCGGCGACAACCTCCGGATCGGCCGGATCGAACAGATCGAACAACTCGACCAGGCGGGTTCGCACCCGGGCGCGCTCGTCCCCGGACGTCCTGCGCACCAACGCGATCAGACGCTCGAATGCCGCGCTGACCTCCTGGTTGAGGATCTGCACGTCGGCCGCCGCGAAGGCGGCGTCGATGTCACCCGGCGCCGCGTCGGCCACCGCGATCGCGTCGGGGACTTGAGCCGTTGCACGCGTGAGGAAGTCGATCTGCTTGATCGCGGCCCCGGCTTCGACGCTGCCGGGGTTGGCGTCCAGGATCGCCTGGTACGAGGCCTTGGCGGCGTCGAAGTCACCGGCCTCGAGTTGCTCGCGGGCCTGCAATAGCTCTGGATCGGGTTGCTCGGACTCCCCGCGATCCGGTGCGCCCTTGAGCTTGCCCTCCGTCGCCGAGAGCAGCGAGTCCACCCAGCGGCGCAACTGGTCGGCCGACTGCACGCCCTCGAAACTGGACAACGGCCGGCCGGCGGCCAGTGCCACCGCGGTAGGAACCGCCTCCACGCCGAAGGCCTGGGCCACCCCGGGCGCCGACTCGACGTCCACCGTGGCCAGCGACCATTTGCCGTCGTCCTCGGCGGCCAGTCTGGACAGCGTTTCGGCGAGCTGGGCACATGCGTCGTTGCGCGGCAACCACAGCAACACCACGACCGGCACTTCGCCGGACCGGATCAGCACCTCGTCTTCGAAATTGACTTCGGTGACCTCGGTCACCCCGGGCGCCGCCGACGCCGCCCGGCCGCCGGGGCCACCTGCCGATGCGTTGTGCTGGGCGCGCTGCTTGAGGCCGGAAAGGTCGACAGCACCGGCCAGTGCAGGCCCAAAGGAGGATCGGGGACGCGTCACGCCGTCAAGTCTGTCATGCACGTCGGGGGCCGATCCACTCGGTGGCGCGGACACTCGCACACAGCGATAATCCGCCCCCACCCCCACCGGACGGCGCCCGTACGGCCACCATGACGAACCTCACAAACGTGCGCGCGAACGCCGCGCCAGCAACGCCGCGCGGACCGTTACCCCGCCCGCAGGATCAACGCATCGCCCTGCCCGCCCGCCCCGCACAGGGCGGCGACGCCGTAGCCGGAGCCGCGGCGCGCCAGCTCCAAGGCGGTGTGCAGCGCGATGCGGGCTCCCGACATGCCGAGCGGATGCCCGACGGCGATCGCCCCGCCGTTGGCGTTGACCATCTCCGGATCCAGTCCCAGCTCGCGAGTCGAGGCCAGCGCGACGGCCGCGAACGCCTCGTTGATCTCCACCACGTCGAGTTGGTCGACCGAGATGCCTTCGCGCCCGAGCGCTTTCTTGATCGCGTTGGCCGGTTGCGATTGCAGCGTCGAGTCCGGTCCGGCCACCACGCCGTGCGCACCGATCTCGACCAGCCACCTCAGACCCAGCGCCTGGGCTTTTTCCTTGTTCATCACCACGACCGCGGCCGCGCCGTCGGAGATCTGCGACGCCGAACCCGCGGTGATGGTGCCGTCGCGGCGGAATGTCGGCTTGAGGCCGGCCAGCGATTCGGCGGTGGTGTTGGCGCGGATGCCCTCGTCCTCGGCGAACTGCAGCGGGTCACCCTTGCGCTGCGGGATGCTGACCGGGACCACCTCGTCGGCAAACACGCCGTCCTTCCACGCCGCGGCCGCCCGCTGGTGTGACCGGGCGGCGTAGGAATCCTGCTCCTCACGGGTGAATTTGTCGACATCGTTGCGCTGCTCGGTGAGCGCACCCATCGGCTGGTCGGTGAACACATCATGCAGGCCGTCGTAGACCAGGTGGTCGAGCACGGTGACGTCGCCGTACTTGTAGCCCGAGCGGCTGTCCATCAGCAGGTGGGGCGCCCTGGTCATGGACTCCTGTCCGCCGGCCACCACCACGTCGAACTCTCCGGCGCGAATCAGCTGGTCGGCCAGCGCGATTGCGTCGATACCGGACAGGCACATCTTGTTGACGGTCAGCGCCGGGACGTCCCAGCCGATGCCGGCCGCCACCGCCGCCTGGCGGGCGGGCATCTGGCCGGCTCCGGCCGTCAGCACCTGGCCCATGATCACGTACTCGACCGCGCCGGCCGGCAGGCCGGCCTTCTGCAGGGCGCCGGCAATCGCGACGGCGCCCAGGTCGCTGGCCGAGAACTCTTTCAGGGAACCCATCAACTTGCCGATCGGCGTGCGGGCTCCAGCAACGATCACCGATGTCGTCATGACTACCTCCTAGGCGTGCGCGGATGGCCGATTCCGATCCCTGGAGAAGCGGAATCGTTGCCGTCAGGTTACCGTTGTGCGATGACGACCGACCAAGTTGACGCCCGTCAGGTCCTCGGTAGCGCGCTCGTGACCGCGGTCGACCATGTCGGCATCGCTGTCCCCGACCTGGACGCGGCGATCGCCTGGTACCACGACCACCTCGGCATGATCCTGGTTCACGAGGAAGTCAACGACGATCAAGGTATCCGCGAGGCCATGCTGGCTGCACGCGGCGGGCCCATCGGCACCGCACAGATCCAGTTGATGGCCCCAATCGACGATTCGTCGGCCATCGCGAAGTTCCTCGACAAGCGCGGGCCGGGCATCCAGCAGCTGGCGGTTCGGGTCAGCAATCTCGACACCTTCTGCGAGCAACTCCGTTCACAAGGCGTCCGGCTGACCTACGAGGCGCCGAGACGCGGCACCGCGAACTCTCGAATCAACTTCATCCATCCCAAGGATGCCGGCGGAGTTCTGATCGAGTTGGTCGAGCCGGCTTTGTAGGGCCAGTAGTCACGACCACCTCCGGGTCGGACCGCGAGTCGCGCGGTTGCTCCAGCACCCCGTATGCCAGTGCCGTCTGTCCTCGATCCCGGAGTCGGGGCCATCCACCGGCCAGACCACGACATGCGCAGTCCCCGAACGGATCTCGTGGTCACACCCGGGGCAGCGGTAGATCTTGACGGCGCGCGCCGCGGCGACCGGGTGAACCTCGTAGTCGTATCCGCCGGGCCCCGACTCGATCCGCCGCAAGACCGACGACAACGGCGTGGGGCCCTGCCGTCGGGGCGGTGTGCGGCGCCGTGGCATTGGTAGTCAGTCTAATCCGGAGGTCTCAAAACAGCCGGTATTCGTCGCTGTCCATCCCGCGCATTCTGTCGTAGTCCAGTGTGATGCAACGGATTCCGCGGTCACTGGCAAGAGTACGCGCTTGTGGCTTGATCTGCTGTGCCGCGAACACGCCCTGCACCGGCGCCAGCAGGCTGTCGCGGTTGAGCAACTCGAGGTAGCGGGTGAGCTGCTCGACGCCGTCGATCTCGCCACGCCGCTTCACCTCGACCGCGACCGAGCCACCCCGCTCGTCCCGGCACAGCAGGTCGACGGGCCCGATCGCGGTCATGTACTCGCGGCGCACCAACGTGTATCCTTCGCCGAGCAGCCCGACGTGCTCGGCCAACAATGCCTGCAGGTGCGCCTCGACACCATCCTTGACCAGGCCGGGATCGACGCCCAGGTCGTGACTGGAGTCGTGTTCGACCGCTTCGACGGTGATACGCAGCTGTTCGCCTGCCTTGTTTTCCACGACCCACACCGGCGCCGCGCCGCCCGGCTCCTCGGTCATCCGGCACGGCGGACTCATCCAGTTCAGCGGCTTATAGGCCCGGTCGTCGGCGTGCACGCTGACCGAACCGTCGGCCTTGAAGAGCAACAACCTGCGCGCGGACGGCAGATGCGCGGTGAGCCGGCCGACATAGTCCACCGTGCACTGGGCAATCACGAGTCGCACCCGATTCACCTTAGAGTGTGGCCGACAAATTAGGCTGGCGCCATCATGTCGGCACAGAGCACCCTAGCGCGACGCCTGGGCCGGGTGCTCGAGATGGTCACCGGTCAGAGCGGCCGGCTGCCGGAGACCCCGGCGTACGGCTCGCTGCTGCTCGGGCGCGTCACGGAAAGCCAACGGCGGCGCCGGATACGCATCCAGGTCATCCTGACGGTGCTCGTCGTGGTCGTGAACCTGCTCGGCATCGGCGTGGCCCTGTTGCTGGTGACCGTCGCCATCCCCGAGCCGAGCGTGTTCAGCGACGCGCCGTTGTGGCTCACGTTCGGTGTCGTGCCGGCCTACATCGCGGTCGCGCTGGCGCTGGGCGCGTACTGGATCACCCGGCGGACCGTGATCGCGCTGCGCTGGGCGATCTTGGAGCGGTACCCGACCTCAGACGACGAGCGCAACACGTTTCTGGCCCCGTGGCGCGTCGCGGTCATCGACCTCGTCCTGTGGGGATCCGGCGCGGCGCTGCTCACCACCCTCTACGGCCTGGTCAACACCCTGTTCATCCCCCGGTTCTTGTTCGTAGTGACCTTCAGCGGCGTCCTGGTCGCCACGGGCAGCTATCTGGCGACCGAGTTCGCACTGCGGCCGGTGGCCGCCCAGGCCCTGGCGGCGGGGCGGCCGCCGCAGCGGCTGACCGCGGGCATCATGGGCCGGACGATGATGGTCTGGTTTTTCGGATCGGCCGTACCGGTGATCGGCATCGCCCTGCTGGCGCTCTTCCAACTGCTGATGCGCAACCTGTCCGAAACCGAGTTCGCCGTCGGTGTGCTGATGATGTCCACTGCCGCAGTGATTTTCGGTTACCTGTTGATGTGGATCCTGGCCTGGCTCACCGCGACACCGGTGCGGGTGGTGCGCGCGGCACTCGAGCGCGCCGGGCGGGGTGACCTGCGCGGCAACCTTGTGGTGTTCGACGGGACCGAACTCGGCGAGCTGCAGCGCGGTTTCAACGCGATGGTCGACGGCCTGCGTGAACGAGAACGTCTGCGTGACCTTTTCGGCCGGCACGTCGGACGCGAGGTCGCCGCCGCCGCCGAACTCGAGCAACCGAAGCTGGGCGGGGAGGAGCGCCATGTCGCCGTCCTGTTCATCGACATCGTCGGCTCCACGCAGTTGGTGACCAGTCGGCCTCCCGCCGAAGTCGTCGCGGTGCTCAACCGGGTTTTCGGCATCGTCGTCGAGGAGGTGGACCGCCACCGCGGTCTGGTCAACAAGTTCGAGGGCGATGCGACGCTGGCCGTATTCGGCGCCCCGAACCGCCTCGACCACCCCGAGGAGGAGGCGCTGAGCGCCGCCCGACGCATCGCCGAGCGACTGGCCGCCGAAATGCCCGAGTGTCAGGCCGGCATCGGCGTCGCGGCGGGCCACGTGGTCGCCGGCAACGTCGGCGCCCGGGAACGCTTCGAGTACACCGTGATCGGCGAACCGGTCAACGAGGCCGCACGGCTGTGCGAGCTGGCCAAGACCTATCCTGGCCGATTGCTCGCGACGGCCGCCGCCTTGGACGGCGCGAGCGAAAAAGAACGTAGCCGTTGGTCGTTGGGCGAGACGGTCACCCTCCGTGGCCATGAGCGCTCCACCCGGCTGGCCACACCCGCCGAGCCTGCCCAGGCGAGCGGATAGGGCGCTGTCGGCTGCGGGCCGCAGCCACGGGTGTCACCATCGATGGTGTCACCATGGATGAAGTGGTGATCCGGAATTCCGGACCGGACAGCTAAGTGGTCTTGCCCGTTAATCCGTCGGGCCCGTTCGCTGGGGTGTCGAGACTGCGGTGGCAGCGCCGAAACGCGAAAAAAGTAGCGCTGAGCACA
>NZ_JBMIOP010000279.1:0-7348 GCF_049197365.1 Mycobacterium sp. THU-M104 | reverse complement strand
CTGCTGGCCGCTGATGGTGTTGTAGTCGGGGTCGAAGATGACTGCGTTGGCATCGTTTAGCGCCTCGTCGGCCTGCTCAGGTGTGACTCCGCGCTTGGCGATGTAGTCACCGCGTTGGACCAGTCGACCGACACACCTGAATGTAATACATAGCCGTATTACGTTCCAAGCTTACGCGACCATGCCCCGTCGTCCGAGGCACTCTGCACACACTGCTGAAGCGGGCAGTTTATCGACTTGCGACCAACGGTTGAAACGACGCCTCACCGCAACGCGCGGCCTCTGAGCCCAGGCTCCGCAGCGTCGCTCCACCACGGCCAGGGCCGTGGCGATACCGGTGAGCACTCCGCCGACGGCCCGGTAGCCTGTCGCCCATGCAACACTCGTCCGCCGTCGCCTACGGCGCGCATCCTGAACCCCGACACCGGCACGGAATGCCCGGCGGGAACGGGCCTGCCCGTCCATAACCGGATCTCACCATGCTGGTCACCGTCCTGGTGATGGCCGTTGCCGTGAGCCTCGAACCGTTCCGCGTCGGGATGACGATGCTGATGTTGAAGCGGCCGCGACCGCTGCTGCAACTGCTCGCGTTCTTGTCCGGCGGTGTCGCGATGGGCATGACGGTGGGCCTGGCCGTCCTGTTCGTCTTCCGCCGCATCCTGGTGGGTTCGACCTACTTCACCCTGCCCAGGGTCCAGATGGTGATCGGGCTGCTCGCTCTGCTCGCCGCCGCTGTCCTGGCCGTCCGGGTCGCCACCGGGCGATCCAGTTCTCTCCGGCTGCCCGCGCGCACACACCTGCTACTGCACGGGCGGTCACTGTGGGTCGCCGGGGTGGCCGGCCTGGGCATCGCACTGCCGTCGGTGGACTATCTGGCAGCGCTGGCCGTCATCCTGGCCTCCGGCGCCACCGCGACCACGCAAGTGGGCGCGTTGCTGATGTTCAACGCCGTGGCCTTCGCGTTCGTCGAAATCCCACTGCTGGCCTGCCTGCTGGCGCCGCGGGCGACGCGCGCTGCGACTGCGGCGTTGCACGGCTGGATCCGCGCTCGACGCCGCCTCGAGGTAGCCGCCCTACTCGCCGTCGTGGGCAGTGTCCTGCTGCTGGCCGGCCTGACCGGCCATTGAAACGGGAAGTTTCGACCCGGGCCGCGAACTAGGCCTGGGCGGGTTGGCCCGCGGGCGTCCGGCTCACCGCCGGCGCCGACTCCGAGTCATGCGGGGCGCCCAGCGGATCGGCCGCGGAATTGCCCTCCCCGGAAGCCGTCGTGGACTCCAGGGACGCCGTCTCGGCCAGGTCGGATTTCAGGTCGGATTTCAGGTCGGATTTCAGCAATGGCCAGCCCCTGCGCAGCACGTAGTCGAGCCAAGCGCCGGCCAACTGCGAGGTGAGCACGGCCGCCACCACGAGAGTGGTGTAGAACTTCGGGCTGATGATGCCGGCGTCGAAGGCGACGCTGGCCAGCACGATCCCCGGGCCGCCACGGGCGTTGGTGGTGATCGCCAGGTTGACCAGGTCCAGCCCCCGGAACCCGGCGACCCTGCCGGCCAGGGCGACGGCGACCACTTTGACCGCACAGGTGCCGACGATGAAGATCTGCCGACGATGAAGATCGCGATCATGGGCAGGGAAACCCCGCGGATCAGGTCGAGCTTGAGACCGACGATCGCGAAGTACACCGGGATGAAGAAGGCGAACGAGACCTTGCTGATCGCCTCCATCGAATCGTCGAAGATCCTGCGTTCCTTGTGCACGACGGCGAAACCCGCCAAGAACGCTGCGAAGACGAGGTTGACGTCGAGCGCTCCGGCGACGGCGCAATAGGCCAGCAGGATCGCGATGGCGTAGCCGGTCGGCGAATGCTGCACCAGGACGTTCCACCTGGCCGCGTTGATGCGCCTGATGACGCGCGGCGCCAGGGTGAGACCGATGACGAAGTAGGTCACCGTGATCGCAAGGTGGACGGCCATCTCTTCGGGCCGAAGCGCGGCCTTGGCCGCGACCGCGGTCGCGATGGCCAGGGCGAGCCACAACACGATGTCCTCCAGCACGGCGACGCCCAGGATGAGCCGTGCGAAGCGGGTGTCCATGATGTTGAGGTCGGCGAAGATCTTTGACACCACCGGCACCGAGGTCACCGCGACGCCGACAGCGAGAATGATGACCAGCGACAACCGGTTTCCGTGCGGCCCGGCCAGGCTGGGCCGGATGAGATGCGGCCCGAAACTCAGGCCGAGCAGGAACGGGATGCCGGTGCCCACGATGACGAGCCAGCTCACCGTTCGCCGCTCCCCGCGGCCGAACAGTTGCTGCACCTCGGCACCGGACACGAACATCAGCAGCAGGCCGAGCCAGTAGACGAACGTCAAGATGTTGCCCTGACGTGTGGCGCTGGTGACGAGGTGGTCCATGACCGGTATCTGGCCCAACACGGCCGGGCCCAGAACGATGCCGGCCAGGATTTCGCCCACCACCTTGGGTTAGCGAAGCTTCACGAACACATACCCCAGCAGCTGGGCGAGCCCGACCAGCAAGAGCAGGACGATGATGACGTGGGTCAGTTGGGCGTTGGTCACGATGTACTCCTCATGGTCAGCCGCCGATGCAGCAGGTAGGCGAATGTCAGGGCTGCTGCCCCGATGGTCACGGCGACGGGAAATTCGATGCTGAGAGACCCGATGACGAGCGGAAGCAGTCCGATCGCCAGCGCCGGTGGCATGTGAAATCTCAGGACGCGCAGTACGACGATGCCGAACACCATCGCGCCTCCGGCCGCCACACCACCCTTTCCCCAGAGACTCACAGCGATCCAGCCCCCCGTCGACATCAACGCGCACGCGGCCAGCAGAGCGATCGGTTTCCCGGCCCAGGGACACGTGCGCGGATGCGCGAACATCGCATAGGCGATGACGATCAGCGGCGGGAACAGCAGCAGCCGCAATCCCGAAGCCGCGGCGCAGATCGCCATCACCGTCACGAACAGATAAAACGGCACAATCCAGGCGTGGGTCCCGGGCGACGCTTCGAGGATGTCGTCGAGATTGCTCGCCGAGGTACTGCCGGCCCAGTGGTATCTGTGTCGGCAGTACCGTTTCCAAGGCAACAATATGCCGATCAACACAACGAGACTGACCGCTATCGAGGCGGGATAGACCCAGCTGTCGATACCCAGGACCAGCGGCAGCACGCCCGCCGCGACAGCCGGCGCGATCGTTGATCTGAGCGCGGCCACAATCACCAGGCACAGGGTGACAAGGGCTACGACGGTCAGGAAATGGTACGGAAACTGCCGGGTCATCCACACTCCGGCAACCGCTCCCACCGACGGCGTCAGCACGAGCCGCCCCGGCTGGCTGGCCCACCTGCCCCAGGGCCGGGTCAGCACGTCGTATGCGAGGGCCGCGAGGCCGGGGAAGAACAGATAGTGCCGGCCGTCGCACTGCGCGGCCACCACGATGTAGCCCACCGCCATCGCCTCCATCAGCAGGCGATGACGCGGCATCAGCACGCGCTGCACCACGGCAGCGGGCCCGGTGCGGTGGTCGGGGTTGCGCCCCGTGTGGAAAAAGGGCTGGGCGCTCGACATGTGCGCACCGCCGAACGACGCCCTGTGCGCGCGGGCACTCATGTAGTCGAAAGAACGATGTGCGACGACCGCGTGTACAGCGCCCACCCCACCGGCGAGCCCTCCCCCACCCGCGAATCGGACAGACACTGGCTCAGCACCCGAGTCGACGCGATGAGTTGATTCGGCACGGTGGCCCTCCTTTCAGTGAGTACTCGAGTTTCAGTGAGTCCTCGAGTTTCGAGTGAGTACTCGGGCCGTCAGCAATTCTCAAGCCGGCCGACAGCACCCAGGGAGGTGATCGGAGCCTTCCGGCCCAGGAAAAGCCCCGGAAAACCGGTACCGCCGAAAAAATTCCAGCCGACGTTGACATTTGCCGTCTGGCGCGGCGACGCGATTGATCGGTCGGCGAAACCGACACCAGTACAACGGATTTCTGCTGGATCCAGGACGCAGGCGCAAGAGCTTGTCATCGTTGCGATGTCACGGACCGCCTCTCTGTGCCTGTTTTCTTCATCCTATTCATCCGGTAGCCTCTCGGCCCAAGCTTGCGGTTGGCTGTGCACCGGTTGGGTATTTACTGCGCCTCGACTCGGATTCCGGCGCCGAGCTGCAGGTTTCTCCACCGCGTCGACCTCTATTCAGGGCGCGGCAATCTCACATTCATGTCGCCGTCGGTGAGGTGCACCGCGTGGATGCCGGGCTTCTTCCGCAGCTTGGCGACCAGGCTCTCCAAATCCGCCGATTCGGTGTACCAATGCTGGACGTCGTCGGGTTTCTCGGCCATTTCGGCGACCAGCCGCTGCAGATTCGCCGGCGTCTCACCGTCTTTGGATGCGCCGTCTTTGAGCGAAGTGGAACGCAGTCGTGCGCCCGCACCGCCGAACGCTGCGGGTGCCCCCGCCCCCAGCGCACCCCCGGCCATGCCGCTCAACGCCATTCCGCTCAGCAATGTGCCCTCACTGACCGCGGCCGCCGGGACGGCGTCCAGCCCCGCACCGGACAACACCGCCGCCACCGTCCGGATCGCCGGCGTGGCGGTGGCCCAGCTGGGGGGAACCGAGACGCCGCCGACCAGACCGGCCTGCCCGACGCCCGCCGAGACGGCACCCACGCCCGCCAGATTCGCCAGCGGCGGCGCCGAGCCCAGACCGGCCGCCAACGCCGCCGACTCTGCACCGCCGGCAGCGGCCCCCACATCGAGGACGTGCCGCGCCCCGGCCACCAGGCCGAAGATGGTGTTGATGAAGACGACATTGACCGGCAGGACCAGTTTGCCGATGTCCTCGAAATACGAGCTGAGCGAGCTCAACGTCTGCAGACCGGCGAATTCCTGCAGAGTGGTGAGCAGTCCTGCGGCCGGATTCGGTCCGGTCACGACGGCCCCCAGGCTCTGCAGCGCCGCGGGAACCGCGCCGAAGGCCGACGCCAACTCCGTTTGCGCGCTGGAGATGAAGTTCGCCGCCGGGGCGAGAGCACCGGCGGCGGTGGTTGCCGGGGGCGCCGAGAACGGGGTCACCGTCGACGCGGCCGCCGACTGGGCGGCATAGGTGGTCATCGCTGAGGCGTCCTGCGCCCACATCCGGCTGTACTGGGCCTCGGTGGCCGCGATCGCCGCCGTGTTCTGCCCGAAGATGTTGGTGGCCACCAGGAACGCCAGCTCGCTGCGGTTGGCCGCGACCACCGCCGGCGGCACGGTCGCCGCGAACGCAGCCTCGTAGGCGGCCGCGGCGCCACGGGCCTGCGCGGCCGCCTGCTCGGCCTGGGCCGCCGTGGCGCTCATCCAGGCTGCATACGGCGCGGCCGCGCTCGCCATGGACACCGCCGACGGGCCCTGCCATGCCGTCGCCAGGCCGGAGATCACCGAGGAATAGGAGGCGGCGGTGGCGTGCAGCTGCACCGCCAGTGTGTCCCACGACTCGGCGGCGGCCACCATCGGCCCCGATCCCGGACCGGAATACATTCGACCGGAGTTGATCTCCGGCGGCAACAACCCGAAAAGCATTGGCGGACCTCAGACCTGCGGGGGAATGGCGGGAATCACGAAGATGTTGACCGGGCCGGCGGCCTCGTCGCCGACAGTGGACCCGGCGGCGCCGGCCGAGCGGGCGGCGGTGCCGCCGGTATTCGCGATCGCCCTTCCGGCCAGGCTCGACAGTGCCACGTTGCCGAACAGGTTTCCTTCGCCCGGCGGCGCGGCCGCGACGCCGGGCGGGCCGGGATCGGCGAACACGGCGGCCACCGGCTTGACCGCCGGGGCAGCCATCGCCCAACCCTGCGGCACCGACAGACCCCCGACGAAGCCGGCACGTCCCACGCCGGCCGTCACCGCCGAACCCAGCGCCCCGGTCGGCGAAACCGGCCCCCCCACAGCGGCGATCGCCTGCGCCGCACCCACCTTGGCCATCGCGTCGGACAGGTTCGCACCCGCCTGTGGCAGCAGATAGCTCTGTGCTCCCATCAGTTCGGGGGCGCCGAACGAACCGAAGTAGGACAGCGGGCTCAGCGGCCCGCTCGCGGAGGACAACAGCGAATTCAGCGCCGATGCCAGCGACTGCGGGGCCGCCGGAGCGGAAGTCGTGGCCGCGGGCGCCGCCGCGGCGGCGGGTCCCGCGAGGCCGTGCAGTGTGGACGGCACCGCGGATAGCAGCTGTGGCAGCGCCTGGGAACCGGCCTGGGTCCCGGCGGCCTGGGCGACGGCGGCGGCCTGCGCGACGGTGCCCGCCGGTTCGGTGATCCGCGGCGGCGGGCTGAACGGCAGCAGGTCGGCGGCCACCGCCGAGGATCCGGCGTAGCCGTACATCGCTGCCGCGTCCTGGGCCCACATCTCGATGTACTGGGCCTGGGTCTGCATGATCGCCGGGGTGTTCTGTCCGAAGAAATTCGTCGCGACCAGCGCCAGCAGTTGCGCACGGTTGGCCGCCACCGCCGCCGGCGGAACCGTCACCGCGAACGCCGCCTCGTAGGCGGCGGCCGCCGCCCTGGCCTGGCTCGCCGCCTGCTCGGCTTGGACAGCGGTGGCGCTCATCCAGGACACATACGGAGCGGCCGCGGCCGACATCGTCAGCGATGAGGCGCCCTGCCACTTCGCCGCCAGCCCCGAAATCGCGGACGTGTAGTGTGCAACCGCAGCGTGCAATTCGGCGGCCAGACCGTCCCACGCCTCTGCCGCAGCCACCATCGGTCCCGAACCGGGGCCCGTGTACATGCGACCGGAGTTGATCTCCGGCGGCAACGCCCCGAAATCGATCACCAGTCCACATCCCCTGTTCGCGTCGACGCAAAGAACTGACCCGGGCGGCCGTCCGGCCGCCCGGGTCAGCGTCAACGGCGTCGCGTAGCTTCGGAGCTTATCTGACTCCGCCCGTCTCCAACCACTGTGCGCATTCTTTGCCCAGCTTGTCGAGGGCTTTGCGGTCGAATCGCTCGATCTGCTCGTCGGTCAGCTCGGTGCGGAAGTCGCGCTTGGGCCCCTTGTGGAAGAAGGCCTTCGCGCTGGACATGTGGCCCCCACCGAAGGGCACCATCTTCTCGGCCCGTCCACTCATGTACTCGAAGGAACTGTGCTCGAGGATCGCGTCCATCCGCAATGACCCGGGGTCGATGGACAAGAACTCAGCGATCCGCGAAACCTGGCCCGCCAGATCATCTTTGAGGTCCCCGTAGTGCACCAGCAGGATGTTGGACTCATCCTTGAGCCGCCACCACGAGGCCATGACGTCGAACAGGTCGCAGCACTGATACCCGTCGGTGTCCAGCCACAGGTCGAAAAACTGCTGCATG
>NZ_JBMIOP010000270.1:0-6726 GCF_049197365.1 Mycobacterium sp. THU-M104 | reverse complement strand
GTAGCGCTGAGCACAGTCTCGACGCCGCCAGCGCAGACTCGGCACCAGCGGCGTCTGGTAACAACCCCCGACGAACTTACGGGCGAGACCACTAGCTGTCGGCGTTTTTCGATGACGCCAGCACGTCTTGCGCCAGTAAGGACCGGACCGAATGCGGGGTCGCGGCAACCTCGGCCACAGAATCGACTGCAAGGGCGATGGTTGGAAGGTCGGCAAGGTACTCAGCGTAGTGGCGCCCGCCCAGCCGCATGCCCAGGCTCACCCAGGCGTCGACCACCGCCCACCGGCGCGGATTCTCCCTCGCCCAATCGCTCTGGTCGAGCCTGAGTCTCCAGTCCGTGATCTCGAGTTCGTCGAGCGAGTACTCGCCGAGCAGCTCCGCATACGAGACCTCCTCGCCGCGGACGACGGTGATGCCGCGTCCCAGTTCGTGCGGTCCCGGCGACTCCGGCAACAGCCCGAGGATTGCTGTCGCGGCTGCCCAGGCTGTGGTGACTTCTTCGGTCAACGTCACGGCGGGGTAGGCGCCCGACGCGACGCATGCATCGACAACCGAGACCAAAACATCTGCCGCATCGAGTGATTGGTGTCCCTCACCGAGGACGCGCGGCAGTCGCACAATCGTGAAATCGAGCCCCTGCGGCGACCCGGCCACCGCCAACTCGGCGAGTGCCTTCGACGCCGCGTAGGGGTACGGCGCGTGGCGGGGGTCGGTGACGCGGGCTACGGAGACATCGGCATTGACGACGAACGTCGACAGATGCACCAGTCGCGCACTGTGGTGTGCGCACGCGTCGACTGCGGCGGCGACCAAATCCACGTTGGCCGGGCGAAGGTCGCGGTACGGCGACAGGACGCTGGTGTTCCCGATGCAGTTCACCACTGTTGCGGGGGCGCAGCTGCCGAGCAGGGCATCCAGGTCTGCTGGGGCGAACCGCGCAGGGAGTTGGTGGACTCGCACGCCCTCGACGCTGCGGAGCTCCGCCCACGAACCACGTTCGGGCAGTGCGGCCCTGGTCGCCAGCACTACCTCCGGGCGAAGCAGTCCGGCACGCTTCAGTTCGACGACAGCCCGGGCGAATCCGGTTCCGAGAATCCCCGACGCGCCCAGCACCAGGATCGACCGCCCACGTTGGCGCGCAACGAGGTTGGGGCGCGGGTGCAGCACCCGCGCTAGATCGCGCTCTGTCTCTGAGGCGGTCGCGGCGTCCGGCCCTCCCTCGGCTGCCGGCGCATCGGAATCCAGGTCTGAGACCAGATTGGCGGCGGTGTCGGCGCCGATCAGGTCGAAAATGGTGAGGTGTCGGCCCAGGTACTCGCGAGTGGGCGGGAGGATTCGGATGAGGTCCAACGAGCCGATGCCCTCGTCGAGCAGCGAGGTGTCTGTCCCCACAGGCCTCGCGAGGTGTCGGCTCCAGAGGTCCGCCAATCCGGCCGCCCGCTCATCCGAGTCGGCGTCGCGGCACGTGGTGTCCACGAGATCGGTAGTCTTCCGCAGCCTGTCGCCGTCGATCTTGCCGTTGGGCTTTCGTGGAATAGCCGGCAGTCCAATGACGAAGAACGACGGTACCTTCAGGTTCACGAGGATGCGCCGGATTCGAGCCGCGATGGCGACGTCCTCGTGGCCGTCGCGAGTGCGCTGCGTTTCGAACCACACCCCGAGGCTGCCGTCGTGCACCTCGACCGCGGCGTCGCAGATGACCGGATCCTCGCGGATGCGCCTGCCCACCTCGGCCGTGTCGACCCGCCTGCCGGAGATCTTGACGAGCGCGTCTTTACGCCCGGCGAAGGCGGCAAAGCCGTCGGTGTCGAAAGCCGCACGATCGGCGGTGGCGAAAGCGCGACGTCGCAGTCCCCGCGCGGTGAGCACCGTGCCGAAACTCGGGTCAGCGGTCTCGAGGTAGCCGCGGGAGACCAGATCACCGACGATGACGATCTCCCCGAATGCGACGAACACCGTGTCCGGTATCAGCGGTCTGCCGAGCCTGAGCCGGTTGCCGTCGGCGACGCCCGCTTTGCCCTTCGCGATCGGCAACTGGGTAGCGACGACGGTCGCTTCCGTCGGCCCGTAGGTTGAGACGAGCGAGATGGACTCCGCGATCGAGCAAGCGAGCCAGGAGGCCACGGTACCGGAGCGGATCGGTTCACCGCCGACGACGATCTGCCGCAGGTGTGAACGGCGGAGGGTATCGATCGCCGCGGCGTCCTGGCACAACAGATGCCAGATGGCGGTCGGCAGGTCGACGATGGTGGCTTGCCGCTCGACCAGTTCGTTTGCCAGCGCGTTCAAGTCGCCACGCCTGGTCGCGGTGGATCGGAACAGCCCCGCTCCGCTGATCGCGGCGACGAAGATCTCTTCGACGCTGATGTCCGACGTCAACGGGGCGCACTGCAGGATGGTGTCCGATGCTCCCCAGCCGTAGGCGCGGCGGGCCGCGTCGCAGAACGCGGCGAGCGAACCGTGCGAGACCGGGACGAGTTTGGGCTGGCCGGTCGTGCCCGAGGTCGGCATGATGTACGCCGTTCTGCCGGCGAGGGTGGGGTCTCGCCTGATTTCCTCGATCCGTGCGGCGACGAGCACGGTTTCGCCAGCGGAGACCGGTGCGAGCGCGGTGGCGGCCACGTCGACCACGTGCGCCGCGCCACCAGCCGTGTGGTCGCCAATCACGCCTGCGCGCCTTGGCAACTCGTCGACGGTGTCGCACACGCTGTAGCCGCAGCCAGCGAGATGGCACGCGAAAAGCAGGTCGACGGTTTTGTCCGTGTTCTCGTCGGCGAACACCAGCACATCACCGGGTGCGACGTCGTTGCGCACCAGCCAGGCGACCCACGGGTGCACGTGGCGGCGCGCGCCAAGAAACCGGGGGACGCCGCCGGTGTCGAGAAACCATGCCGCGAGTGGCGTTTGCCAAGAAAAGCAGGCGCCGTCGCGCAGCCTGCGCGACCCGTCCGGGCCGATGGCGAACCATTCGTCGACGATCGCGGCGATCGGCCGATCCCACAGCGCGGGCAGCAACGCTAGCGCTGCGGCGAGGCGTGCAGCGATTCCGGCGGGTGCGTTCGCATCGGGCAGATCGGCCCGGTTCCAGATCGCGCAGTCGAGGGTACGCCCGCTTTCGTCGAGTACGTACGCCACGGTGAGACCCTCGACCGGACCGATAGCCGTCGCGGTGGGTGCTTCAAACAGGAACGGCCGCATTTCCGGGGCGCACGGCTCGCGGATGAAATTGACCGTCAACGCCGCGACACGCGTGGTCCGGTTGATTGCCAACCACATGCGCCGAAAATGTTCCTCGCGAAGCCACCGGCGCCGTGCGGCTTTGACGTAGCTTCGGTCGAGCGCGCCGACGACATCGCCTACCGACGCGAACGACGCGAATCGGAACGAATGTGCGACCGAGTTGACCAGGCAAGTCGCCACGTTAAGGTCCCGGTCCCCGAAACGGTTGTCCACCGTGTGCACGAGCAGCCCCTCAGTGCTCTGACGAATGCTGGCGTCCACCGCGACGGCAGCTGCAGCCGCCAGCACGTTAAGCGGGACCTGCTTGGCTTCCGAGAAGGCACGGAGCGCTTCGAAGGCGTCACCGCTGACCTGCACGGCTTCGCGCATGACCCCTCTGGCGGCCGTGGCGGGGGAGTCGTCAGTGCCGATTCGCGGCCTGCCGTGTCGTGCTTCGTCGGACAGATCGCGTTGCACGGCGGGGACGACGTCGCGCAGCGCTTCCTCGACCTTGTCCGTCTCGCGGCGGTGTGCCCGGGCTAACGCGGTCAGACCCGCACTGACGCAGGGCACCTCGGTCACGCTGGCAGCGGCGAGGTGCCGCGCCAGGTCCGCCTCAATGATGCCCGTCGCCCCGCCGTCGAGCAGGATGTGGTGGGCGTGGACGTGGAGGCTTGACACCTGGCCGTTCTCATCGGTTCGCACGGTGTAGCGGACCAACGGTTTGCCGAGCAAGCCCGACAACCAGCTGGACATGAGTTCCCCGCCGCCTGAATGCTCGCCGTCGGCCGTCAGGCGTACGAGGTCTCCGGGTTGCAGCCGGAGGGTCAGCTCCGGATAGCCGGTGCCCGCCGCGGTATCCTGCAGCACGCAGAGCTGCAAGGGATTTGCGAGGATCGTGACTTCCAGTGCGGCCAGGAATCGCGATAGTTCCAACGGGTGGAATCGGTAACTCTTGCCGATGAGGTACAACGCAGGATCGGCGTTCTGCAACACCCCGTTGTAGAGGTTGTGCTGGGATCTGCTCAGCCGCACGCTTTGCGGGCGTTCATCGTGCGCGTGGTCGTCGTCAGGCGAAGTCACGCAGGTTCTCCAGTTCGCGCACCCAGCCCGCAACGGACAGGCTCTCCGACAACCGCTTGGGTACCTCGGACTCCCGGTCGACACCGAGCTGCTTCATCAGCAGTACGAAGCGAACAGAATCCAGGCCGAGGTCGCGAAGATCGGTCACGTCACCGTCCGCGAGATCCGCCTCGTCGATGTACAGGACCGCGCACAGGGCGGTCATGATCTTGTCCCGCACGTACTCAGCCACGCACGGCCGCTTCGGCTTTGACTCCGTTCAGCGTCGCGGTCAGTGACGCCCGCATGACCTTGCCGGACTGGGTCCGTGGGATGTCCGCCACGATCTCGATGACCGACGGACGCGCCATCGATTCCGACTCGTTCCGGTAGCGCGCGGCAAGCGCCTGTTTGAGCGTGCGGATGTCGGGCTCCGCCAGATCCTGCGCGGGGACGACGGCCAGCCCCACCAGGGCCCCGAAATCGGCGTCCGGTATCTCGTAACACGCGGCATCGCGCACGCCCGCTACCCCGTGCGCGATGCGATCGACCTCGTCAGGCGCGACATTCACCCCGCCGGAGATAATCATCTCCGACGATCGCCCCTTGATGTAGAAGAAGCCGTCCTCGCGGCGCTCCAGCAGATCGCCGGTGTTGACCCACCCCTGCACCAGAACATCCCGGGTGCGTTCGGGATCGTTCCAGTAGCCCAGCATGTTCGCCGGGGACTTGACCCACAACGTACCGAATGAGGCGGACGGGTCCGCGACGCCGGTGCAAGGCCGTTCGCCGGCGGCAGCCAGAAAGACACCCACGCCCGGATACGGGCGTCCCACCGCGCCCGCCTCGATCTTTGCGACGGAGCCCGCATCGGTCGGCAGGCACATTGCGGTGCAGCCTGTTTCACTCAGGCCGTAGACCTGTGCGGTGCGGATCCCGGCGGCTTCGACGAATTGGATATCGGCCGCGACCGCCCGCGAACCCCCGTAACCGAGGAACCGCAGGGTGGGTACGATCGCGTCGGTGGATTTCATTTCGGCGACAAGCCTGGACACCAGTGTCGGGACCAGACACGTCGACGCGACCTCGTTGGCGTTGAGGATCTCCGTCAGCGATATGGTGTCCTCACCGCCGGTGATGCACTCCGCGCCGTGCATCAAGCAGGTGAGAATCCACCACAGCCCGCCGATGTGCGTGGCCGGAAGCGGCGAATACGTGGTCTCGCCGCCAACCCAGGTGATCCAGTCCAGGTTCTCGTCCTGCAGGATGTCGGGGATGGCGAAGAAGGTGCGGTGGGCCAGCAGCACCGCCTTGGGTTCACCGGTCGTACCGCTGGTGAAGATCATCGCCAGCGGATCGTCGGCGCTCGATTCGCCAGCGCGGGGGAAGGTTTCGTTCGGCGGGGTCAAACGACGTGCCCCTGCGGCGATCTCTACGGGGATCGCCGGTAGCGGGCACGCCGGCCCAGGAGGAGAAAACCAATTGGTTCTGCAACCGGGACAGATGAGGATCGCACTCAGTTCGGTGATCTGGCAGAACCGATCGAGGGTTGCGGGCGGCAGCCCGCCGTCCGCCACGACGGCGATTGCCCCCAGCCGCGCGCAGGCCATCACCGAGAGGTAGGTTTCGGGACCGTTGTCGGAAAGGACCAGGACCCGGGAGCCGCGGGTGACCGCAGACGAACGCAGAGTCGTTGCCAGCGTATCGACTTCGGCGATCAGCTCGCCGTACCGCAGCGTGCTCGTGCCGTCACAGCGGCGCAGCGCGATGGCGTCGGGATGTCGCCGCGCTTGCTCGATGACCCGGTGCAGCACGTTGGGCGCTGACTGTGACATGGCGAAAATCTCCTTGCTGTGCGCGGGTCAGGGGATGTTGAGGACTACGAGCTCGACCTGGGCCGACGCCGCACCGCCGTGTTCGTCCCAGAACTCGATGGCGCAGGGCACCAGTAGGTAACGCACTGTCCGCTCGATGACCTGGAAATCGTTACACCACAGGCGGGCCGAGAAGCATTGAGCGTTGATCGGACCGCGAAACCGCGAGGACGTGGACTTGATCAACATGTTGGCCAGCTGGTTGTCCAGATAGTCGACGATCGACCAGCCCCGGAGCTCCGGAATCTGTTCGTTGAGAACGGCCGGAGCGAATGCGCTGTACGCGAGTTGGTTGAAGCACAAGATCAGTTCTGCCGCGTTGAAGTGTCCTGTGCTGCGGATGTAGGCGGACTCGGCAATGGTGAAATTCCCGTAGGCCAGCACCGAGTCGGCGGTGGCCCGGTAGGTGGCATCGATGAGATAGCGAGAGCCCTTGGAGGAATACGGTTCGAGGACCCTACCGAGCAGATCCTCTGACCCGCCCGGCGACTTTCGGACAACGCCTTGACTATTGTTGAGGCCGAGCCGAATTGGAGTCGCAAGTATGGAACGTCGCCGGTTCTCCGCTGG
>NZ_JBMIOP010000023.1:0-21297 GCF_049197365.1 Mycobacterium sp. THU-M104 | reverse complement strand
TTGCCCTCCATATCGGGCAAGCCTTCCGCGCTACGCGCTCAAAATAGCTGAGGCACCACCACCGGCCACGCGCTCAAAGTAGGTGAGGCACGCCGATATGACGCGGGCGATATGACGAGGGCGATATGATGAGTGCGCCCGACCCTGGTGACACGCTTGCCCACGTTCGCGCAGCGGACCCGCTACCGCCCATAGAATGCCCGGGTGCGGGGCAGGGGAACGCTGCAAGACAAAGTGGGTCGAGCCGTCGGGCCGGCCACGACCGTGGCGCTGGCGGCGGTGCTGGCGCTGGCCGGGCCGCTGGTCACTCCACCGGCCGCGGCGCCACCGACGTCTTCGGGGGTTGATCTGGCGGCCGTCGCCGTACCGCAGCTGGCTCACGTGGTCATCGTGATCGAGGAGAACCGCGCGGCGGCCAACATCATCGGAAACAAGGCGGCACCGTTCATCAACGCCCTGGCCGCGCGTGGCGCGAACATGGCCGCGTCGTTCGCCGAGACTCATCCCAGCGAACCGAACTACCTGGCGCTGTTCGCCGGCAGCACGTTCGGGGTGACCACCGACGCATGCCCGGTCAACGCCGGCGCGGCCCCCAACCTGGCGTCGGAGCTGCTGGCCGCGGGCTACACGTTCGCCGGGTTCTCCGAGGGGCTGCCCACGGTCGGCTCACCGGTGTGCAGCGCGGGCAAGTATGCGCGCAAGCACGTGCCCTGGGCGAACTTCACCAATGTGCCGCCCACCACGTCGCTGCCCTTCTCGGCCTTCCCGGCGGGAAATTACGCCGCGCTGCCCACGGTGTCGTTCGTCATCCCCGACAACGACCACAACATGCACGACGGCACCATCCCGCAGGCCGACGACTGGCTCAACCGCAACCTCTCGGGGTACGCCAACTGGTCCGTGGCGAACAACAGCCTGCTCGTCGTGACCTGGGACGAGGACGACAACTCCAGCCGCAACCGGATCCCGACCGTGTTCTACGGGGCCCACGTGCGGCCCGGCACCTACGGCGAGCAGATCAGCCACTACAACGTGCTGTCGACGCTGGAGCAGATGTACGGTCTGCCCAAGACCGGGTATGCCGCGAACGCGCCGGTGATCACCGACATCTGGGCAGGCTGAACCCGAAGGTCCCGGAGCCGTCGCTGTCGTGTGCCGTCGCTATTGTGTGCCGCATGGCTGCTGACCTCGTGCCCATCCGACTGAGCCTGTCCATCGGTGACCGCCACACCCTGTGGGCGCCACGCTGGCGCGACAACGGTGACGAATGGGAGGCGTTCCTGGGCAAGGACGAGGATCTGTTCGCCTTCGAGTCCGTGGCCGACCTGGTCGCGTTCGTGCGTTCGGACACCGACAACGACCTCGTCGACCACCCCGCATGGAAGGAACTGGCCTCGTCGCACGCGCACTCACTCGATCCCGCCGAGGACGGGCGGTTCGACCTGGTCGCCGTGGAGGAATTGGCCGCCGAGAAGCCGACCGAGGAGTCGGTGGCCACGGTGGCGCGCGCGCTGGCGATCGTGTCGTCGCTCGGATCGGTGTGCGAGCTGCCGGCTGTGTCGAAGTTCTTCAACGGCAACCCGAGTCTGGGTACGGTCACGGGCGGAATCGCGAACTTCACCGGCAGAGCCGGTCACAAACGCTGGAACCTCATCGCCGAGATCATCGGTCGGGGCTGGGATGACGTGCTCACCGCAATCGAGGGGATCATCACCAGCCCCGAGGTCGCCGCCGCGCTGTCCGCACAGGCCGCCGAGGAACTCGCCGAGGAACCCGAGGAAGAGCCGGACACCGACGAGACCGACGAGGATGCGGCCGACGAGGACCCCGCGGCCGACGAGACCGGGGAGTCTGAGGAGACCGGGGAGTCTGAGGAGACCGGGGAGTCCGGGGAGGAAGCTGGGGAGGAAACCGCCGACCAGGATGCGGCGCGCGCGCCCGGCGACACCATCGTCCTGGGCGGCGACGAAGACTTCTGGCTCCGAGTGGGCATCGACCCGATCCGGATCATGATGAGTGCCGGCACGTTCTACACCCTGCGCTGCTACCTCGACGACGAGCCGGTCTTCCTCGGCCGCAACGGGCGGATCAGCGTGTTCACCTCGGAACGGGCGCTGGCCCGCTACCTGGCCGACGAGCACGACCACGACCTGTCGGACCTGAGCACCTATGACGACATCCGCACCGCGGCGACCGACGGCTCACTGGCCGTCGAGGTCACCGACGACAACGTCTACGTCCTCAGCGGGCTGGCCGACGACCTGGCCGACGGGCCGGACGCCGTGGACCGCGACCAGCTCGACCTGGCGGTCGAGTTGCTCCGCGACGTCGGCGACTACGCCGAGGACCCGGTGGTGGACACTGCGCTGGAGCCGGGCCGGCCGCTGGGCACGCTGGTGGCCGCCGTACTCGAGCCCGGTTCGGTGACCAAGCCGGGCCCGCCGTACGCCGCGGTGGTGCGGGAGTGGGAGAAGCTCGAACAATTCGTCGACGGGCGGCTCAGGCGCGAGTAGGGCCACCGCGGTTTGACGGGCCTGCCGGAGTCCTCTTTACTGGCGGGTGTCGCTTCCCGGGGTCGGCCCATTGCCCCTGTACGGATTCCAGCGCCCGGCCCTGTTGCTGTTCGGCCTGGTTCCGCTGGCCCTGCTGGGGGTATACCTGCTCGTCCAGTCCCGCCGCGCGCGGCGACTGCGGCGGTTCACCGAGGCCCAGGTGCCCCAGTCGGTGTGGCGGCACCTCCCGATCGCCGTGTCGCTGCTGAGCCTGGCCCTGCTGACCGTCGCGCTGGCCACCCCGACTCATGACATGCGCATACCGCGCAACCGCGCGGTCATCATGCTCGTCGTCGACATGTCCCAGTCGATGAAGGCCACCGACGTCGACCCCAACCGGCTCAAGGCCGCAGAGCAGGCGGCCGGCCAGTTCGCCGCCCAGCTGACCCCGGGCATCAACCTCGGGCTGGTCGGATTCGCCGGAACCCCCTACCTGCTCGTACCGCCGACCCCGCAGCACCAGGCGACGGTCGATGCCCTCAAGAAGCTGGAGTTCGGCGACGGCACCGCCACCGGCGAGGCCATCTTCACCGCTCTGCACGCGATCGGGGCCGCAGACGTCACCGGGGGCGACTCTCCCCCGCCGGCCCGGATCATCCTGCTGTCCGACGGGGCCGAGAACAAGCCGTCCGATCCCCAGGATCCGCACGACGGCGCCTACACGGCCGCGCGCCTGGCCAAGGACCAGGGGGTGCCGGTCTCGACGATCGCGTTCGGGACGCCGACCGGCGAGATCGACCTGGACGGGGTGCGGGTCGCGGTCCCCGTCAAGCCAGACCAGATGAAGACGATCGCCCGGCTCTCCGGCGGCCAGTACTACACCGCCACCAACATCGGCGAACTCGAGAAGAGCTACGACAACATCGAGAACGAGATCGGGTACCGCACCGTGGCCGGTCCCGGCAGCGCCGGATGGCTACGGCTCGGCGTGATCACCGCCGTGCTGGCCGCGGCGATGGCCTTGTTGATCAACCGGCGCCTGCCCGTCTGAGCGCTCAGGACGGCAGCCTGCGGTTCAGCAGCAGACCGGCCAGCACGGCGCCGCCGAGGGTCAGCGTGCCCAGCAGCATCCACGGCAGGCTCGCGTCACCTCTCACGGTCTGGTAGCCGATCTGGCGCTGCAGCGTCTCATAAACCCGCTTGAGCGATTCCAGGCTGTCGGCGTGGAACGACTGACCGCCGGTGATCTCGCAGATCTTCTGCAACGTCTCGTCGTCGACCGGGACGGGGATGGTGGCACCCTGGTATTCGACGGTGCCGTCGGGCGTGCCGAACGAGATCGTCGATATCTCGATGCCCTGGGATTTCGCGGCGCGCGCCGCGGTGAGGGCCCCCTGCGGGGCATTAGGGTCCAGCGGGACGTTCTCGGCGCCGTCGGATTCCAGCACGATGCGCGCCGGCGGGGGGCCGTCGCCGCCGCCCAGCACCGCGCCGACCGTCGCGATGGCCTGCATCGCGGTGAAAATCCCTTCTCCCGTTGCGGTTTTCGGAGCCGGCTCCAAGCCGTCGATCGCCGACTTCACGGCAGCCCGGTTGGTCGTCGGTGCGACCAGCAGCGTGGCATTGGCCGCGAACTCGACCAGTCCGAGGTTGATGGCCGGCGTCAGCTCGTCGGCGAACTGATTGCCCGCCACTTTCGCAGCGGCCAGCCGGGTCGGCGGGACATCGTTGGCTTCCATGGATTCCGAGACGTCGATGACCAGCATCACCACCGCGCGGTTGAGCGGAATCCGGACATCCGACGTCGGCCCGGCCATCGCGGTGGTCAGCAGCACCAGCGACACGGCCAGCAGGATTGTCGGTACGTGGCGCCACCGGCTGGGACGCGGCGGGGCGACACTTTCGAGCACCTCCATGTTGGCGAATCGCAGCACCCGCCGACGGCGGGCGAACTGCTGTGTGACGTAGGCGCCCAGCACCAGCACCACGACCAGCAGGAACAGAAAGAACCACGCGTTCTGGAAACCGGTGAGCGAGACCGGACCCAACAGAGGCAACTTCATTTGCCGCCACACTATGCGTCGCAACGTGACGCTGCACAGCCCGTCGCCCGCGGGCGGTCGGCGATGCCTTGACGGTGGTCGGGCACGCGGACGACATACCCGAGTGGGTACGGTATCGGAAATTTTCGTCAATCCGCCGCGGGCAGCCGCCCCGGCCATACTTGACGCACGGGACGCGGTCGGGGGGCATGGGGTGGAACTATTCGGACCGTGGGGTCTGATGGTCGCGAAACTGGCCGCACCGGCGTTTGTGGTGGCGCTTTCCCCGGTACCCGTCGTGTTGACGTTGGTGCTGCTCGTCCACAACGACCGGCCCCGGTCGTCCAGCATCGCCTATCTGCTGGGCAGGTTGGTCTCGCTGAGCGCGCTGACGACGGCATCCATGCGCATCCCGCGGTTGTTCGACAGCCTGAAGGGTCCGGCACCGCCGTGGACCGATTGGTTGGTCGTGGGGATCGGTGCGGCACTCGTCGCATTCGGCGCGTGGGTGTGGCGGCGGCGTGGCCGGACCGCCAATGAGACGGGCTGGGACAGCAGAGCCGGGCGCATCACTCCGTCGGTTGCGGCCGCGATCGGGATCTTCCCCATGCTGGCCAACCCGAAAGTGCTTGCGGCCAGCGCGGCTGCGGGAACACAGATCGCCACCGTCGGGTTGCCGGTGGCCGGAACGGCGGCGGCCGTCGCCTGCTATGCGGCGCTGGCAAGCTCGACCGTGGCCGCTCCCGTGCTGGCCTACGTTGTCGTCGGGCCGCGCATCGACCCGCTGCTCGAGCAGGTCAGGCGCTGGATCCAGCATCGCCGCCATGCGATGACAGCGACGACCCTCCTCATCGGGGGCATCACGATGGTGCTGTACGGACTCTCCTGAGGCGTCTCATCGCGCCGATCTGTCCTGTGTTGGCGTGCCCCCTCGTATGATCCCGACGCGTGCATCGCGAGTGGCTGTTGCTGGACATGACCGGCGAGGAGCCCGAAACGGCCATCGGCCTAGCCGATCAGCACCGCGTAGCGCGGCTTGATCACCTCGTCGATGATCGCCAGTCGCTGGTCGAACGGGATGAACGCCGACTTCATCGCGTTGATGGTGAACCGCTCCAGGTCGCTCCACCCGTAGCCGAACGCCTGCGCCAACCGGTACATCTCCACGCTCATCGAGGTGTCGCTCATCAGCCGGTTGTCGGTATTCACGGTGACCCGGAACCGTGTGCGCGCCAGCAGGTCGAACGGGTGATCCGAAATGCTCTTGACCGCACCGGTCTGCACATTGGAGCTCGGGCACAGCTCCAGCGGGACGCGCTTGTCCCGCAGGATCGAGGCCAGCCGGCCCAGCCGGACCTGTCCGGCTTCGGGACCGCTGCCCAGTACGTCGATGTCGTCGACGATACGGACCCCGTGACCCAGCCGATCGGCGCCGCAGAACGCGATCGCCTCGTGGATGGACGGCAGCCCGAACGCCTCACCGGCGTGGATCGTGAAGCGCGCGTTGTTGTCCCGCATGTACTCGAACGCGTCCAAGTGCCGCGTCGGCGGGTTGCCGGCCTCGGCCCCGGCGATGTCGAACCCGACGACGCCCCGGTCCCGCCAGCGGATCGCCAGCTCGGCGATCTCGCGGGACACCGCGGCGTGACGCATGGCGGTGACCAGCAGCCGCACCACGATCGGGCGGCCCGCGTCGGCGCAGGCCTTCTCCCCGTCGGCGAAGCCGGCCAGCACGGCGTCGACGATCTCGTCGAAGGACATCCCGCGGTCGATGTGCAGCTCGGGGGCGAACCGGATCTCGGCGTAGACCACCGCATCGGCGGCCAGGTCCTCCACGCATTCGTGGGCCACGCGATACAGCGCGTCGGGGGTCTGCATCACGGCCACCGTGTGCGAGAACGGTTCGAGGTAGCGCTCCAGCGAACCGCTGTGCGAGCGGGTGCGAAACCAGGTCGCGAGCTCGTCGACGTCGGTGGCGGGCAGCCCGTCGTAGCCGGTCGCACCGGCGATGTCGATCACGGTCGACGGGCGCAGGCCCCCGTCGAGGTGATCGTGCAGCAGGGCCTTGGGTGCCTTCGCGATCTGCTCGGGGTCCAGGTCGCTCATGTGAGGATCCGTTCGATGATCAGTGACCTGGGTTGCGGGGGTGTGTCGCCGACCCCGAAGCCGCCGTCGAGCTCGGCGATCGCGGCGCCGAGACGTTCGGGGGTGTCGGTGTAGAGCGTGAACAGCGGAGCCCCCGGCGCCACCGGCTCCCCCGGGCGGCGGTGGATCCTGATGCCGGCGCCCGGCTGCACGGCCCCACCGGGGCGGGATCGCCCCGCCCCGAGCCGCCAAGCCGCCATACCCACCGCCATCGCGTCGATATCGCCCATTGTGCCGCCCCGCGCGGCGGTCAGGGTCTCGGAATGCGCACCGATGGGCAGCGGTACCGACAAGTCCCCGCCCTGGGCGGCGACCAGCCGGCGGAACAAGTCCATGGCGGTGCCGTCGCGCAGCGTCTGGGCGGGGTCGCGGCCGTCGATCCCGGCGAGCTGCAGCATCTCTGCGGCCAGCGCCACCGTCAGCTCCACCACGTCCGGCGGGCCGCCGCCGGCCAGCACCTCCAGCGACTCGGTGACCTCGAGCGCGTTGCCGACGGTCGCGCCCAGCGGGGTGTTCATGTCCGTCAGCAGCGCACGGGTGGGCACCCCGTGGGCCGCACCCAGCTCGACCATGATGTGCGCCAGCTCCCGGGCCTGCGCCGGCGAGGACGTCAGCGCCCCGGAGCCGACCTTCACGTCGAGCACCAGCGCACCCGCCCCCTCGGCCAGCTTCTTGCTCATCACCGAGCTCGCGATCAGCGGCGGCGACTCGACGGTGCCGGTGATGTCGCGCAACGCGTACAGCTTGGCGTCGGCGGGGGCCAGCTCGCCGGCAGCGAAGATCGTCGCGCCGACCTGCCGAAGCTGTTCGCGCACGTGCCGATTGGACAGTTCGGCGGTGAACCCGGCGATGGACTCCAGCTTGTCCAGGGTGCCGCCGGTGTGCCCGAGCCCGCGGCCCGACGCCTGGGGCACCGCCGCCCCGCAGGCGGCGACGACGGCCACGAGCGGCAGGGTGATCTTGTCGCCGACCCCGCCGGTGGAGTGCTTGTCGACGGTCGGGACGGGCAGGTCGGTGAAGTCGAGCCGCGCGCCGGAGGCCAGCATCGCCGCGGTCCACCGCGCGATCTCGGCGCGGTCCATGCCGCGCCACACGATCGCCATCAGCAGCGCCGACATCTGTTCGGCGGCGACGGCGCCGTGGGTGTAGGCGTCGATCACCCAGTCGATGGCGGCATCGGAGAGTCGGCCGCCGTCGCGCTTGGTCCTGATCACCGTCGGGGCGTCGAACGTCATGAACGAGCCAGGTCGTCGGGACCGAAAGCGTCGGGCAGCAGGTCGCCGAGCCGGCGAGGCCCGGCAGGATGGTCGATCAGCAACCCGGGGCCGCCGTGCTCGAGCAGCACCTGACGGCACCGCCCGCACGGCATCAGCGGCGCCCCCGTCGCGTCGACGCAGGACAGGGCGACCAGGCGCCCGCCTCCCGTCGCGTACAGCGCGGACACCACCGAGCACTCGGCGCAGAGACCCAGGCCATAGGAGACATTCTCCACATTGCATCCGATGACCACCCGGCCGTCGTCGACCAGCGCCGCCGCACCCACCGCGAAGCGCGAATACGGCGCGTACGCGTAGGCCGAGACATCAATTGCTTTGCAGCGCAACGCATTCCAGTCAAACTCTGGCACAGCGCACCCCGTTCACCGATGCTCGACGTGAGTAAGCCACCCTAACCTGGGCCGCAACGCGGCCGGGTTAGGGTGGAAATTCCGGGAAGGCGGTGAACACAATGTCGAGTACGCAGGCGTCGACCGCGGGCCCGGTGCAGGCGGGACGCAGGCGACGGCCGCCCCGCACCCTGTATCGGGGCGACCCCGGCATGTGGTCGTGGGTGCTGCACCGCATCAGCGGCGCGACGATCTTCTTCTTCCTGTTCGTCCACGTCCTGGACACCGCACTGGTGCGGGTGGCCCCGCAGGCCTACGACGAGGTGGTCGCGACCTACAAGACGCCGGTCGTGGGCCTGATGGAGTTCGGACTGGTCGCCGCCGTGCTGTACCACGCGCTCAACGGGATCCGGGTCATCCTGATCGACTTCTGGTCCGAGGGGACGCGCCACCAGAGACTGATGCTGTGGGTCGTCGGCGTCGTCTTCCTGCTGCTCATTGTCCCGGCCGGGGTGGTGATGGGCGTCCACATGATGACGCAACCCCGATGAGCCGCCCCGCCGGCCTGGACAACCCGCGCGCCCCGCGGCGGCGCCCCGGCGTCGGAAACTTCGAGAAATACGCGTGGCTGTTCATGAGGTTCTCCGGTATCGCGCTGGTGTTCCTGGCGATCGGGCACCTGTTCGTGATGCTGATGTGGGACGGCGGGGTGTACCGCATCGACTTCAACTATGTGGCGCAGCGCTGGGGGTCGCCGTTCTGGCAGACGTGGGACCTGCTGCTGCTGTGGCTGGCGCAGCTGCACGGCGGCAACGGCCTGCGCGTCATCATCGACGACTACAGCCGCAAGGACGGCACCCGGTTCTGGCTGAATTCGCTGCTGGCGGTGTCGATGCTGTTCACGCTGGTGCTCGGCACCTACGTGCTGCTGACCTTCGACCCCAACATCTGAGAGGGTCAAAATTTGAGAGGGCAGGCGTGATCTCCCAACACCGATACGACGTGGTGATCGTCGGCGCCGGCGGTGCCGGGATGCGGGCGGCCGTGGAGGCGGGTCCGCGCGTGCGCACCGCGGTGCTGACCAAGCTGTACCCGACCCGCAGCCACACCGGCGCCGCGCAGGGCGGCATGTGCGCGGCGCTGGCCAATGTCGAGGACGACAACTGGGAGTGGCACACGTTCGACACCGTCAAGGGCGGCGACTACCTCGCCGACCAGGACGCCGTGGAGATCATGTGCCGCGAAGCCATCGACGCGGTGCTCGACCTGGAGAAGATGGGGATGCCGTTCAACCGCACCCCCGAGGGCCGCATCGACCAGCGCCGCTTCGGCGGGCATACCCGCGAGCACGGCAAGGCCCCGGTGCGCCGCGCGTGCTACGCCGCCGACCGGACCGGCCACATGATCCTGCAGACGCTCTACCAGAACTGCGTCCGCCACGACGTGCAGTTCTTCAACGAGTTCTACGCACTCGACCTCGTTCTCACCCAGACCCCGGGCGGCCCGGTGGCCACCGGCGTGGTCGCCTACGAGCTGGCGACCGGACAGATCCACGTCTTCGGCGCCAAGGCAGTGGTGATCGCCACCGGCGGTTCCGGCCGGATGTACAAGACCACCTCGAATGCGCACACGCTGACCGGTGACGGCATCGGGATCGTGTTCCGCAAGGGACTTCCCCTGGAGGACATGGAGTTTCACCAGTTCCATCCGACCGGTCTGGCCGGCCTGGGCATCCTGATCTCCGAAGCCGTACGCGGCGAGGGGGGCCGGCTGCTCAACGGCGAGGGCGAGCGCTTCATGGAGCGCTACGCCCCCACGATCGTCGACCTGGCGCCGCGCGACATCGTCGCCCGCTCTATGGTCCTGGAGGTCCTGGAGGGCCGCGGCGCCGGCCCGCACAAGGACTACGTCTACCTCGACGTACGCCACCTCGGCGAAGACGTACTCGCCGCCAAGCTGCCCGACGTCACCGAGTTCGCCCGCACCTACCTGGGCGTGGACCCGGTGCATGAGCCCATCCCGGTCTACCCGACGTGCCACTACGTGATGGGCGGCATCCCGACGACGGTCACCGGACAGGTGTTGCGGGACAACGCATCCACCGTCCCGGGGCTGTACGCGGCCGGGGAGTGCGCGTGCGTGTCGGTGCACGGCGCCAACCGGCTGGGCACCAACTCGCTGCTGGACATCAACGTGTTCGGCCGCCGGGCCGGCATCGCCGCGGCCGCTTACGCGCGCGACCACGGCTTCGTCGACATGCCGCCGAACCCCGAGGCGATGGTGGTCGGCTGGGTGGGCGACATCCTCTCCGAGCAGGGCAGCGAGCGCGTCGCCGACATTCGCGGGGCCCTGCAGCAGACGATGGACAACAACGCGGCGGTGTTCCGCACCGAGGACACGCTGAAGCAGGCGCTGACCGACATCCACGCCCTCAAGGAGCGGTATTCTCGAATCTCCCTGCACGACAGGGGTAAAAGGTTCAACAGCGACTTGCTGGAGGCCATCGAGCTGGGTTTCCTGCTGGAGCTCGCCGAGGTCACTGTGGCCGGCGCGCTGAACCGCAAGGAGTCCCGCGGCGGGCACGCCCGCCAGGATTACCCCAACCGCGACGACGCCAACTACATGCGCCACACGATGGCCTACAAGGACATCGGGGGTGAAATCGGAGCGGATAAGCAGGGCACCGATCTGCTGTCCGACATCACACTGGACTTCAAGCCCGTCGTGCAGACCCGCTACGAACCCAAGGAACGGAAGTACTGATGGCAGCAGACGCCGAGCCGACCTCGCAGCTGCCACTGCCGCCGATCCCCGAGGGCGCGGTGCTGGTGACCGTGAAGATCGCCCGGTTCAACCCCGACCAACCCGACGCGTTCACCGAAACGGCTGGCTGGCAGAGCTTCCGGGTGCCCTGCCTGCCCAGTGACCGGCTGCTGAACTTGCTGATCTACATCAAGAGCTACCTGGACGGGACGCTGACCTTCCGGCGCTCCTGCGGGCACGGGGTATGCGGCTCGGACGCGATGCGCGTCAACGGCGTCAACCGGTTGGCCTGCAAGGTACTGATGCGCGACCTGCTGGGAGACAAGCCCAGAAAGCAGCTCACGATCACCGTCGAACCCCTCCGCGGATTGCCTGTGGAGAAGGACCTGGTGGTCGACATGGAACCGTTCTTCGACGCCTACCGGGCGGTGAAGCCGTACCTGGTCACCACCGGCAATCCCCCGACGCGGGAACGCATCCAGAGCCCGGCCGACCGCGCCCGCTACGACGACACCACCAAGTGCATCCTGTGTGCGGCCTGCACCACCAGCTGCCCGGTGTTCTGGCACGAGGGCAGCTACTACGGCCCCGCCGCGATCGTCAACGCGCACCGGTTCATCTTCGACAGCCGCGACGAGGCCACCGCCGAGCGCCTCGACATCCTCAACGAGGTCGACGGCGTGTGGCGCTGCCGCACCACGTTCAACTGCACCGAGGCCTGCCCGCGCGGCATCGAGGTCACCAAGGCCATCCAGGAGGTCAAGCGCGCGCTGATGTTCTCGCGCTGAGCTCGCCCCTTCGCGCTGAGCTTGCCCCTTCGCGCCGAGCTTGCCCCTTCGCGCTGAGCGTCACGCTCGCCGGGGGCCGCCTCGAATTGCCCCCCGCACTGAGGTCACGGCCGGCGCCTACCGCTAGGCTTGCTGACGAGATGACGGATCACCTTTGGCTGCATTTCGCCCGGCACGGCCCGGACGTCACGCATCCGATCATCACCCGTGGCGAGGGCGTCACCATCTACGACGACCGCGGCAAGAGCTACCTGGACGCGCTGTCCGGGCTGTTCGTGGTGCAGGTCGGCCATGGGCGCACCGAACTCGCCGAGGCCGCCGCCCACCAGGCGCAGAAGCTGGCGTTCTTCCCGCTCTGGGGCTACGCGCACCCGGCCGCGATCGAGCTCGCCGAGCGCCTCGCCCACCACGCCCCGGGCGATCTGAACCGCGTGTTCTTCACCACCGGCGGCAGCGAGGCCGTCGAAACCGCGTGGAAGCTGGCCAAACAGTACTTCAAGCTCACCGGCAAACCCGGTAAGCACAAGGTCATTTCGCGCTCGATCGCCTATCATGGCACCACCCACGGCGCTCTGGCCATCACCGGCCTTCCGTCGTACAAGGCGCCGTTCGAGCCGGTGGCACCCGGCGGGTTCCGGGTGCCCAACACGAACTTCTACCGCGCACCCGAGCCATTTGCCGACGACCCCAAGGCCTTCGGGCGGTGGGCCGCCGACAGGATCGGCGAGGCGATCGAGTTCGAGGGGCCCGACACCGTCGCGGCGGTGTTCCTGGAGCCGGTGCAGAACGCGGGAGGCGCGATACCGCCGCCCCCGGGGTATTTCGAACGGGTGCGCGAGATCTGCGACGACTACGACGTGCTGCTGGTGTCCGACGAGGTGATCTGCGCGTTCGGCCGGATCGGGTCGATGTTCGCCTGTGGCGACTTCGGCTACGTGCCCGACATGATCACCTGCGCCAAGGGCATGACGTCGGGCTACTCGCCGCTCGGCGCGATGATCGCCGGTGAGAAATTATTCGAGCCGTTCAACGACAGCAAAACCGTCTTCCCGCACGGTTATACGTTCGGGGGGCACCCGGTGTCGGCCGCAGTGGGGCTGGCCAACCTGGACATCTTCGAACGCGAGGGTCTCAACGACCGGGTCAGCCACCACGCGCCGGCCTTCCGCACCACCTTGGAGAAGCTGTACGACCTGCCCATCGTCGGCGACGTGCGCGGCGAGGGCTACTTCTACGGCATCGAACTGGTCAAGGACAAGGCGACCAAGGAGACCTTCGGCGACGCCGACTGCGAGCGGCTGCTGCACGGCTACCTGTCTCCGGCGCTGTTCGAGGCGGGCCTGTACTGCCGCGCCGACGACCGCGGCGACCCCGTCATCCAACTGGCGCCGCCGCTGATCAGCGGTCAGGCCGAGTTCGACGCGATCGAGTCGATCCTGCGCGACGTGCTGACGGAGGCCGGCAAGCGGCTCTAGCGAGCAACTTCTGTCCCACCAGTCACAGCGCGGCTCCCGGGGATCGGCCGCCTGATCGCCTAGTCTGCACAGACGATGAGGGTTATACGTTGTGCGTCGTGCCTGGTAGCGGCGATATTCGTAATGGCGGCCCCGGCCACCCTGGGTGCGCCCGCGGTGAGCGCCGAACCCCTGCGCGACGCGGGGCCGAACTGCCCGTACAAGGTGTCCACCCCGCCCGCGGTGGACTCGTCGGAAGTCCCCCAGGCCGGCGACCCACCGATGCCGCTGGCGGTGCCCCCGAAGCCGGTCGGCGGCGAGGCGCTCGGCAGCTGCGGCGTCGTGATCGCGCCCGACACGCCGCTGCTGCCCACCGACGTCTCCGCGGACGCCTGGCTGGTGGCCGATCTCGACAGCGGTGCGGTCATCGCCGCCAAGGACCCGCACGCGCGGCACCGCCCGGCCAGCGTCATCAAGGTCCTGGTCGCGATGGTAGCCATCAACACACTCGACGAGAACAAGCCGGTCCCCGGCACCGCCGAGGACGCGGCCGTCGAGGGCACCAAGGTCGGTGTCAGCGAGGGCGGGGTGTACACGGTCAACCAGCTATTGCACGGGCTGCTGATGCACTCGGGCAACGACGCCGCGCACGCGCTGGCCATGCAGCTCGGCGGGATGCAGCAGGCGCTGGAGAAGATCAATGTGCTGGCCGCCAGGCTCGGCGGCCGCGACACCCGGGTGGCGACGCCCTCCGGGCTGGACGGCCCGGGCATGAGCACCTCGGCCTACGACATCGGCCTGTTCTATCGCTACGCCTGGCAGAACCCCGTCTTCGCCGACATCGTCGCGACCAAGACCTTCGACTTCCCCGGCCACGACGACCACCCCGGTTACGAGCTGGAGAACGACAACAAGCTGCTCTACAACTATCCCGGCGCGCTGGGCGGGAAGACCGGTTACACCGACGACGCCGGTCAGACCTTCGTCGGCGCGGCCAACCACGACGGACGACGGCTGGTGGCGGTGCTGCTGCACGGAACCCGGCAGCCCATCGCCCCGTGGGAGCAGGCCGCGCACCTGCTCGATTACGGCTTCGCCACCCCGCCGGGCACCCAGGTCGGCTCGCTGATCGCGCCCGACCCCGCGCTGGCGCCCGCCAGGCCCGACGCTGCCGCCGAGCGCGCGGGCCGGGCGCAGGCCGCCGGGTTCATGCCGACGGCGGACGCGGTACCGGTGCGGGTCGGGGTCGGCGTCATCGGCGCGATCGTCGTTTTCGGGCTGATCCTGGCGGCGCGGTCGGTGAACCGCCGGCCGCAACGTCGTTGAGCACCCGGCCCGGGGACCTGCTGGTCGGGTTGACCGCCGCCAGCGTCGGCGTCGTCTACGGCTACGACCTGTCCATCATCGCCGGCGTCCAGCTGTTCGTCACCGGCGATTTCGGGCTCACGACGCGACAGCAGGAACTGTTGACGACCATGGCGGTGATCGGCCAGATCGCCGGCGCGCTGGGTGCCGGCGTACTGGCCAATGCGATCGGGCGCAAGCGGTCCGTGGTGCTGCTGGTGGCAGCCTACGCGGCGTTCGCGGTGCTCGGTGCGCTGTCGGTGTCGCTGACGATGCTGCTGACGGCCCGGTTCCTGCTGGGTCTGACCGTCGGCGTATCGATCGTGGTGGTGCCGGTCTACGTCGCGGAGTCGTCTCCGGCGGCGGTGCGCGGGTCGCTGCTGACCGTCTACCAGCTGGCCACCGTCAGCGGACTCATCGTCGGCTACCTCACCGCGTACCTGTTGGCCGGGAGCCAAAGCTGGCGCTGGATGCTGGGGCTGGCCGCGGTGCCCGCAATGCTGTTGCTGCCGTGGCTGATCCGCATGCCCGACACCGCGCGGTGGTACGTGATGAAGGGTCGGACCGACGACGCCCGCGCGGCGCTGCTGCGGGTGCAGCCCGCCGCGGACGTCGAGGGCGAACTCGCCGAGATCGGCCGCGCGGTGGGCAAAGGCTCGGCGGGGACCGCAAGCGGCATGGCCGAGATGCTGCGGCCGCCGTATCTGCGGGCAACCCTGTTCGTCGTCGCGCTCGGCTTCCTGATCCAGATCACCGGCATCAACGGGATCGTCTACTACAGCCCCCGGCTATTCGAGGCCATGGGGTTCACCGGCGATTTCGCGCTGCTGGGGTTGCCGGCCCTGGTTCAGGTCGCCGGCCTGGGGGCCGTGCTCACGGCGTTGCTGCTGGTCGACCGGCTGGGCCGGCGCCCGATCCTGTTGTGCGGCATCGCGATGATGATCGCCGCCGACGCCGTCTTGATGGTCGCGTTCGGGCGGGGCGTGGGCGGCGCGGTTCTCGGCTTCGCCGGCATGCTGCTGTTCATCGTCGGATTCACCCTGGGTTTCGGCTCACTGGGCTGGGTCTACGCCAGTGAGAGCTTCCCGACGCGGCTGCGGTCCATCGGTTCGAGCACGATGCTGACCTCGAACCTGGTGGCCAACGCGATCGTGGCCGCCGTCTTCCTGACCATGCTGCACTCCCTCGGCGGCGCCGGGTCTTTCGCGGTGTTCGCGGTTCTGGCGGTGGTCGCGTTCGGTGTCGTCTACCGCTATGCGCCGGAGACCAAAGGCCGTCAGCTGGAGGACATCCGGCATTTCTGGGAGAACGGCGGACGCTGGGACAACCCATGCCCCTGATCAGTGCGGGAACCATGGTCCTCGACGGGCGGATCCGCCGGCCCGGATGGCTGGAAACCTCCGGCGGGCGGATTCTGGGGTGCGGGAGCGGTCCGCCGCCCCGCCCGCCCGACGACGATCTCCCCGATTCGGTGGTGGTGCCAGGGTTTGTCGACATGCACGTGCACGGCGGGGGCGGCGCCTCCTACGCCGTTTCGCAGGAGATCGTCGACGCCGCGGCTTTCCACCTGCGGCACGGCACCACCACGACAATGGCCAGCCTGGTCACCGCCGCACCGGCGGAGCTGCTCGCCGGTATCCACGCGCTGGCCGACGCCGCCCGGCGGAGCACCGTCGCGGGCATCCACCTCGAGGGTCCATGGCTGAGCGCGGCACGATGCGGCGCGCACGACCGCAGCCAGCTGCGTGATCCAGACCCCGCCGAAATCGACGCCGTCCTCGACGCCGGCGCCGGCACCATCCGGATGGTCACGCTGGCACCCGAACGGCCCGGTGGCGACGAGGCGATCCGGCGTTTCCTCGACGCGGGTGTCGTTGTGGCCATAGGGCATTCGGATGCCACCTATGAGCAGACCAGACACGCGATCGGCCTGGGCGCCACGGTCGGCACGCATCTGTTCAACGCGATGCCTCCGCTGCACCACCGCGAGCCCGGACCGGCGCTGGCTCTGCTGGCGGACCCGGGCGTGACCGTCGAGCTCATCGCCGACGGCGTGCACCTGCATCCGGCCGTCGTGGATGCGGTGCTGACCGCCGTGGGGCCACAGCGGGTCGCCGTCGTGACCGACGCCATCGCGGCGGCCGGCCGCGGCGACGGCACTTTCCGGCTCGGGGCGGTACCGGTCGAGGTGGTCTCCGGAGTAGCGCGGGTCCGCGGGTCGGACACGATCGCCGGCAGCACCGCAACCATGGACCGGCTTTTCCGCACGGTGGCGGGGCGCTCCGGACTGGCCGAAGCGGTGCAGGTGACCGCCGCGACACCGGCGCGGACCCTGGGCATGCCGCGCGTCGGTGTCCTGCGGACCGGCTATGACGCCGATCTGGTTGTGCTGGATCGGGATTGGCACGTCGTCGCCGTCATGGTCCGCGGCGGCTGGCGGATGCCCGAGCGCGGTTGACGCGGTCGGCGGGTCAACCGGGAGAAGGCCAGCGCGCCGACGGCCCCCACCGCCATCGCGGTCGCCGTCTGGCGCGTGCGCAGGCCCTCGCCACGCTGCAACCGCGGGGAGATGATCGCGGGCGCGGGCGGACACACGGGCCGGGAACGCGGGTCTGTCGACGCGGTGGCCGCCCAGGCGGTACAGAACAGGACGAGATAGGCCGTGATGTAGGCGAACACCATCAGGCCCAGCACCGGGCCGAAGGTGGCGCCGGCCGGGCTGCGCAGGACCACCTTCAGATAGACCGACCCCGCCTGTTTGAACAGTTCGAAGCCCATCGCCGCCGCCAAGCCCGCCAGGGCCGAGTCGACGAAGCCCACCTTCTGGCGTGGCAGGCGCGCGATCATCCAGGTGAACAACAGCCACGACACCGCCGTCGAGACCACGATGGAAATCAGCCAGAACAACCAGTCCAACACCAACAGTCGGGGTATTCCCAGCCATGTCAAAACTGCGTCCAGGGGCGCGGCGTGCCCTAGGGTGGTGACGCCGATGGTGGCCGTGGTCACGGCGAACGTGCCCAACAGTGCCAGCAGGTCGGACAGTTTGTTGCGCACGAAGCCCGGCGACCCGAGCCGCTGCTCCCACCACATCTCGGTCAGCGCCTGGCGCAGATGCGATATCCAGCTCAGTCCCGCCCAGAGCGCCGTGGCCAGGCCGATGACGCCGACGGACGCCCGGGCGTCGATCGCCGAGTTCATCAGGTCGAGCAACTGGTCGCCCAGCGGCCCGGACACCTGGGACCGGATGTGGTCGTCGATGGCACTCAGCAGCTGAGATCGGCGGGCCAGCACGAACCCGAAGACCGCGAAACCGACCATGAGCATAGGGAACAGCGCGAAAACCGTGTAATAGGTCAGGCCGGCGGCGAAGAACCCGCCGTTGCGGTCGTCGAAGCGCCGATAGGCCCGCATCAGGTGGTCGAAGCGCGGGTGCCGGGTCCGCAGCCGATCGAGGAGTCCAGGCCTGCCCGGTTCGCCCATGGGAAACGCGCTACCTCCGTCGCGGAAGAAATCCCAGCCGATCGTAGACCCGCTGGACCGTTTTGCCCGCCACCCCCGCGGCGCGCTGCGCTCCGGCCGCCAGGATGGCCTCCAGTTCGCTACGGTCCGCCAGCAATTCGTCGACGCGGGCCTTGATCGGGCCGACGAACTCGACGACCGCCTCGGCGGTGTCCTTCTTCAGGTCGCCGTAGCCGCGGCCGGCGTAGTTCTCGACCAGCGTGCCGACGCCGACGCCGGTGACTGCCGACTGGATGGTCAGCAGGTTGGACACGCCCGCCTTGGCCTCGGGGTCGAACCGGATCTCGCGCTCGCTGTCGGTCACTGCCGAGCGGATCTTCTTGGCGGACTTGGCCGGATCGTCGAGCAGGTTGATCAATCCGGCGTCGGTGACCGCCGACTTGCTCATCTTCGACGTGGGGTCGGCCAGGTCGTAGATCTTGGCGGTGGATTTGGGGATCAGCACGTCGGGAACCACGAAGGTGTCCGGGAAGCGGGCGTTGAACCGCTGGGCGACGTCGCGCGCCAACTCGAGGTGCTGGCGCTGATCCTCACCCACCGGGACCAGATCGGTGTCGTAGGCCAGCACGTCGGCGGCCTGCAGCACCGGGTAGGTGAACAGGCCCACGGTGGTCGAGTCGCTGCCCTGGCGTGCGGACTTGTCCTTGAACTGCGTCATCCGGGCCGCCTGCCCGAAGCCGGTGAAGCAGCCCAGCACCCACGCCAGCTCGGTGTGGGCGGGCACGTGGCTTTGCACGAACACGGTGCTGCGGCCGGGGTCGATGCCCAGCGCCAGGTATTGGGCGGCGGTGACCAGGGTGCGGCGGCGCAGCGCCTCGGGATCCTGCGCGACGGTGATGGCATGCAGGTCCACCACGCAGAAGAACGCGTCGTATTCGTCCGGATGGTCGTCTTGCAGCCCGACCCACTGCGTGACGGCGCCCAGCGCGTTGCCGAGGTGAAGCGAGTCGGACGTGGGCTGTATGCCGGAGAAAATCCGGCGGGGTCCGGGGGCTGTGCTCATGATGTCTGAGATCTTTTCATGCGGGGCCTCGGCTTCCCTCGGCCTCCCTCGGCCACCGGCGGCACCCCGCGGACGCCCGGTTGCGGTACCGCCGGTACCGGCTTTAATGTCGCCGGTATGGGGAACCGCGCAGGGAGCCGTCCACCGATCCATCTGGGTTCCGGCGGATCCAGGGAGCCGGTCGTGCTGCTGCACCCATTCCTGCTGTCGCAGGCGGTCTGGGAGGACGTGGCCAGCCGGCTGGCCGACACGGGCCGCTACGAGGTGTTCGCACCGACGATGGCCGGCCACAACGGCGGACCCAAGGCCGGTACCTGGTTTTTGTCCTCGGCGGTGCTGGCCGATCATGTCGAGCGGCAGATGGACCAGCTGGGCTGGGAAGACGCCCACATCGTCGGCAATTCGCTGGGCGGCTGGGTCGCCTTCGAACTGGAGCGGCGCGGTCGGGCACGCACCGTCACCGGCATCGCGCCCGCCGGGGGCTGGACGCGGTGGAGCCCGCACAAGTTCGAGGTGATCGGCAAGTTCATCCTGGGCATCCCGCTGTTGGTGCTGGCCTGGTTGTTCGGGCCCCGCGTGATGCGCCTGCCGTTGAGCCGGCGGCTGGCCACCTATGCGATCAGCGCCTCACCCGACGGGGTCGGCGAGGAGCAACTGCTGGGCTGCATCGACGACGTCGCCCACTGCCCCGCCTACTTCCAGCTCCTCGTCAAGTCGCTGCTGCTGCACGGGCTGCGGGAACTCGCGGAGAACGCCGTGCCGGCGCACCTGGTGATCTGCGAGAAGGACCGGGTGGTGCCCGCACCCAGGTTCAGCCGCCACTTCACCACCCACCTGCCCGACGGGCACAAGGTCACCCGGCTCGACGGCGTGGGCCACATCCCGATGTTCGAGGCGCCCGACCGCGTCGCCCGGGCGATCACCGGCTTCCTCGAGGAGTGCGCCGCCGGCCCGGGCCGCCGACAGGCCCAAGCCTAGTTGGCCAGCTCCTTGTCCAGGTTCTCGGCGATCGAGTCGAGGAACTCCTCGCTCTGCTGCCACTGCTGGTCGGGACCGATGAGAATGGCCAGGTCCTTGGTCATTTTGCCGCCCTCGACCGTGGCGATGACGACATCCTCGACCGTCTGCGCGAACTCGCACACCTCCGGTGTGTTGTCGAGCTTGCCGCGGTGCTGCAGACCGCGCGTCCAGGCGAAGATCGACGCGATCGGGTTGGTGGAGGTCGGTTTGCCAGCCTGGTACTGCCGGAAGTGCCGGGTCACCGTGCCGTGCGCCGCTTCGGCCTCCACCGTCTTGCCGTCGGCGGTCATCAGCACCGAGGTCATCAGCCCCAGCGACCCGTAGCCCTGCGCGACGGTGTCGGACTGGACGTCGCCGTCGTAGTTCTTGCAGGCCCAGACGTAGCCGCCCTCCCACTTCAGGCACGCCGCGACCATGTCGTCGATCAGCCGGTGCTCGTAGGTGAGCCCCTCGGCTTCGAACTTGTCCTTGAACTCGGTTTCGTAGATGTGCTGGAACTCGTCCTTGAACATGCCGTCGTAGGCCTTGAGGATGGTGTTCTTGGTGGACAGGTACACCGGCCACTTGGCGTTCAGGCCGTAGGTCAACGAGGCGCGCGCGAAGTCCCGGATGGAGTCCTTGAAGTTGTACATCCCCATCACGACGCCGCCGTCCTCGGGGATGGTCACCACCTCGTGCACCATCGGCTGGCTGCCGTCGGAGGGGGTGAACGTCAGCGTCACGGTGCCGGGCTTGTCGACCTTGAAGTTGGTGGCCCGGTACTGGTCCCCGAAAGCGTGGCGGCCGATGACGATCGGCTTGGTCCAGCCCGGCACCAGCCGCGGCACGTTGGAAATCACGATGGGTTCGCGGAAGATGGTGCCGCCCAGGATGTTGCGAATGGTCCCGTTCGGGGAGAGCCACATCTTCTTCAGGTTGAACTCGGAGACGCGGGCCTCGTCGGGAGTGATGGTCGCGCATTTGACGCCCACCCCGTGCTTCTTGATCGCGTAGGCGGCATCGATGGTGACCTGGTCGTTGGTGCGGTCCCGGTGCTCGATGCCCAGGTCGTAGTAATCCAGGTTGATGTCGAGGTGCGGCAGGATCAGCCTGTCCTTGATGAGCTTCCAGATGACGCG